>DQGF01000514.1:16135-16582 GCA_003525045.1 Pseudomonas sp.
GGTTTGCGGTGGTAGCGGACGAAGTGCGGGCGCTGGCAAGCAAAACCCAGAGCTCCACGGGCGACATTCAGGCCCATATCGTCGCGTTACAGGAAGGCGCGCGTGAGGCGGTGGCCGCCATCGGTCAGGCCGGGCGCCAGGCCAGCGAAGGTTTGCTGGTATTGCGTGACAGTGCGCGGTTGCAGCAGTCGGTGCAGGCCTCGGTCGAGCAGGTGCATGCAGCGATTGGACTGGCGACCCAGGCAGCGGCGCATCAGGCGAAAGGGGCGCAGGCGGTGCGGGGTCGGGTCGAGACCATTCATGCGCAGGCTGAGAAAGCGGCTCAGGCGGTGGTGGAAACCACGGCCAGCGGCAAGGTGCTGGATGGGCTGGCTGCGCAGTTGAAGGCTAGCCTGGGGCAGTTCAGGGCTTAGGATTTGTATTGGCGGGTCTGACGCCTTCGCGAGC
>DQGF01000515.1:0-454 GCA_003525045.1 Pseudomonas sp.
GAGCAGGCTCGCTCCCACAGGTGTTTTGCGGTGAAGCTTAGAGCGTGCCGAAAACTTTTTTCGCCAAGCTGGTCGCTGCCGCCGCAGGATTCTGGCGAATGGTTTCTTCCTGTTTGCCGATCATTTCGAACAAGCCGTTCAGCGCCTGCTCGGTCACATAGCTTTCGATGTTGGCATTCTTCGCATCCAAAACACCCAGCGTTGCAGCCTGGCCCGCGAACGAGTTGTACTGCTTGGCCAGGCCAACCTGGTCGGTGGCTTGCTTGACGATCGGCAGGAACTTGGCGCGGATCTGTTCGCGGCTGGTTTTGCTCAGGTACTGCGTGGCCGAGTCATTGCCGCCGCTGAGAATTCCCTTGGCATCTTCCACGCTCATTTTCTTCACCGCATCCACCAGGATCGGCTGTGCCTGGGTGACGGCGGTTTCCGCGGCTTTGTTCATGCTGGTTTCCAG
>DQGF01000515.1:814-1037 GCA_003525045.1 Pseudomonas sp.
AACTGTTTCATTTTGCTGGCGACCTTGCCCAGGTTACCCGGCAGTTCGATTTTCACCTCTGGGTTATTGCTGAAACCGCCCGGCGTGCCGAGTTGTTTCACAGCCAGTTGCGCGCCCTGGGTCAGGGCATCTTTCAGGCCGCCGGTGGCGTCCTTTTGCGACAGGTCGCTGAGCGATAGCGCCAGGGCGCTGGCGCAGAACATCAAGCCTGCGCACAGGCCGG
>DQGF01000515.1:1308-7329 GCA_003525045.1 Pseudomonas sp.
AACATCAAGCCTGCGCAAAGGCCGGCGAGACGAAGGGTAGGGCGGAGCATGGTGGCTTCCTTGTTCGAAAGAATTAGCGGACGGCGTGGACGCGGACTTTCAGCGACTGCGGGTCACTGCCATCGAGCTGTACGGCGTGTTGATCGGTGGTGATATACATCAGTTTGCCATCCACCTCGATCCGCGCGCTGACCGAATAACGATGGCCGGGTTGGACTTGTGCCGGATCGTAGCTCAGTTGAAACGGCAGCGGCACCTGGCCTTTGACCGGGCCTGTCTGTTCGTCGAGGACCACGGCAGGGGCGTCGGCCAGGGACACGTCCTGCAGGCTGACGCTCAAGGTGGCGTTCGGCGGCAGGGCGATGCGTTGCAGGTAGAACACTTCGCCGTCGAGGCTGGACTTTGCGGCGGGTTGTATCGACTGACAGGCACCCAGCAGGGTGGCGATGGCCAATAGAGAAAGTTTTTTCATCGCAAATCTCCGTATTGAAGGCGCCAGAAGAAGTTGGCGCCTGTGGGAATTTAGTCGGTCTTTGCCGGGACCGCGACCTGATCCGCCGCATCTTCACTGCGATGCAACGCCACCTGACGGATCGACAAACGAATCTCCGCCGGCAACACCCTTTTTGCTGCGCCTTCGGCCAGCTCACCGAGCAGTTCGTGATAACCCAGCTTGCCGGCTTCATCGCGTTTGAGCACGTCCAGGTCGAGCATTGTCTGGATGAAGTGGCGGAACAGGCTCTTGTCGAAGAACTCCGGGGCGTTCAGGCCATGCAGGATCGACAGGCGCTGGGCCATGACGGTGCACAGGTCCTCCAGTTCTTCGGCACTGATACTGTTCTGGCCGCTGTTGAGCAGCAGGGAAACAGTCATATAGAAACGTTGCAGGGTCTGGGCGATGCTCTTCGACAGCAAGGTCAGCAGCACGAAGTGCCGTGAACTCGGCGCCGGGCGCAGGTAAACGTCGTTCTCGAAACGCAGCAGGCCTTGCTCGACGAAGGCTTCGAGCCACTGATCGGTCACCACATCCAGTTCTTCCAGCGACCAGCGAATGAACAGCTCCGCTTGCAGGTACGGATACAGCGCGCGGATGTAGCGCAGGATCTGTTCGCGGCTCATGCGCGATGCGCTCTGGAAAAAGCTCGCCAGCAACGCCGGCAAGGCGAAGATGTGCAGCACGTTGTTGCGGTAGTAGGTCATCAGGACGGCGTTCTGCTCGTCCAGGTACAGAATCTTGCCCAGGGCATCGCTCTGCTCGGACAGCAGGTCCATGTCCTTCACGTGATCGATCAATGCCCGACCATCACCTTCCGGTAACGTGGTATGTGGCGAATACGGAACCTTGCGCAGCAGCGCCAGATACAGGTCGAGTACCCGCGCCATGGCGCGATCGTCCAGGGCCAGACGGCTGGTGGACAACAACGCCAGCGCCACCAGGTTGACCGGATTGATTGCCGCCGCTTCATTCAGATGCTGCGCGACTTTCTTACCGAGGCGGTTAGTGGTTTCGTTGAGCCAGGCCGGTTTGAACTGCGGACCGAGTTCCTGCTCGCGCCAATCCGGCTGTTCGCTGTCGAGGAATTGCGCCAGTTTGATCGGCTCGCCGAAGTTCACCGCCACCTGGCCGAAGCGCTGCTTGAGGGCGCCGACGACTTTGAAGATGTCAAAGATCGATTCTTTTTTCTTGCTCGCGCCACGCAGTTCGCCAAGGTAGGTCCGGCCTTCCAGCACGCGCTCGTAACCGATATACACCGGAATGAACACGATCGGCATCCGTGACGAGCGCAGGAAGCTGCGCAGGGTGATCGCGAGCATCCCGGTTTTCGGTTGCAGCATGCGCCCGGTGCGCGAGCGACCGCCCTCGACGAAATACTCCACCGGAAAGCCTTTGGTGAATAGGGTATGCAGGTATTCGTTGAACACCGAGGTGTACAGCGGGTTGCCTTTGAAGGTGCGACGCATGAAGAACGCGCCGCCACGCCGCAGCAGGCTGCCGATCACCGGCATGTTGAGGTTGATCCCGGCAGCAACGTGCGGCGGGGTCAGGCCGTTGCGGAACAGCAGATAGGACAGCAACAGATAGTCGATGTGGCTGCGATGGCAGGGCACATAGATCACTTCGTGACCCTGGGCGACTTTCTGCACGCCTTCGATGTGGTTGACCTTGATTCCGTCGTAGATTTTGTTCCAGAACCAGCTCAGCACCACTTCCAGAAAGCGGATCGCGGTGTAGGTGTAGTCCGAAGCGATCTCGTTACCGTAGCGCAGGGCCTGGGCCTTGGCTTTCTCCGGGGAGATGTTCTCGCGCTCGGCTTCGTCGAGGATCGCTTGCTTGACCAGGGGCTGATTGAGCAGGCCTTTGACCAGGTTGCGCCGGTGGGAGATGTCCGGGCCGATCACTGCGGCTTTAAGGTTGCGGAAGTGCACGCGCAGAATCCGCTGGGCCATGCGTACGGTGCGCTCGTGGCCCTTGTTGTGATCGATCAGCTCGCGCAGGTGGATCGGCGCCGAAAACTGCACTCGGGTCTTGCGTCCCAGCACGATGATGCTGAGCAAGCGGCGCAGGCGCCCGGTGACCGCCCAGCTGTCGGCGAACAGCAGTTTCCACGGGCTCGATTCGCTGTCCGGCGACTGGCCCCAGAATACGCTGACCGGAATGATCTGCGCGTTTTCGGCAGCGTTCTGGCTCAGCGCGCTGACCAGGCGGGTCAGGGTGGGTGGCGCGCCGCGTTTGTCCTGACGTCCAAGCCAGTCGGGCTCTGGTGTCAGGTAGAAAAACGCGGCGGGTTCCATCAGGTTGCCTACCGATACTGGCAGTACCGGGCGGGGCAGGCCGGCTTTGCTGCACTCGGTATCGACCACGGCAAGGTCGGTCAGTGAAGGGTTTTGCAGGACGTAGAACACCGGACGGCTGCGGTCGAGGTCGAGGGTGAACGACGACTGGTTGATCGTCTCCGAGCGAACCCAGAGGTACAGCAGTCGGCGCAGGGTGCCAAACACAAGACGGAGGAGCGGGGAACGGGTCATACGGCTTCTGCGTGAGTGAATAAAACCGAGCATTTGCTCGGGCGGCGGATAGTGTGCCGTATTCGCCGAAAATCGGCAAAAAAGCGACTAAGTAAAGTTGAGTTGAGAGATTTCGCTACTGTCATATACTCGGCCGCTCAACAATAAAAAGAAGGGGGTAACGATTCATGGCAACGCGCGAAACGGGCAATGTGAAGTGGTTTAACGACGCCAAGGGTTATGGCTTCATTCAGCGCGAGGACGGGGTGGACGTGTTCGTGCACTACCGCGCGATCCGCGGCGAAGGACACCGCTCGCTGGCTGAGGGCCAGCAGGTTGAGTATGCGGTGGTGAGTGGCGAGAAGGGGTTGCAGGCTGAGGATGTGGTGGGCCTCTAAACCCGATCTTCAGATCACCCAAAACCCTGTAGGAGCGAGGCTTGCCCGCGAAGGTGTCGTGTCAGCCAACATCAATGCTGAATATGAAATCGCCTTCGCGGGCAAGCCTCGCTCCTACAGGTTTCCTGTGTTGCGGGTTACGCGGTTTTCCAGGTGATCTCTTCTTCGCCATCGGCGCTGATGCGCATCCAGCGATCCGCCGACTCTTCACCTTCTTCCTCGACCCAGCTACCCGGTGCGCAGCGCACTTCAACATTCAGCGCGGCAAACGCGGCGCGGGCGCAGGCGATGTCGTCTTCCCACGGGGTTTGGTCACTTTCCAGGTACAGGCTGTTCCATTTTCCTACGGCTTTCGGCAACCAGGTCACCGGCACGTTGCCGGCTTTGCACTTGTAGGTCTGACCTTTCTGCACCCAGTCGGTGCACGGGCCCAACGCTTGGCCGAGCCAGGCCGCGATGGCCTTGTAGTCAACGTCGGCGTCTTTCAGGTAAATCTCGATATCGGGTTGGCGCATGGATGTCCTCACTGCGGGTTTGAAAAATCCATTCGCGGATTTAGCCGGTCCTGAGCCGTTGCTCAAGACCAAAAAAGTTAGAAGTTACTGCAGAACGAAATAATCGTAGCGCATCGAGACGGTGACCTCGAACGGCTCGACCTGCTCGATGACCGCTGCCCGGCGTTCGGCACTGGCACGCCAACCATGAGGGGTCATCGCCAACAGGTTCGCACGATCCTGACCGCTGGCCAGCGTCAGTTTGAATTCCAGTATTTCGCTGTGTTGCAGTGTCATGCCTTCCGGCACCAGGGCCAGATGCTTGTCATCCGTGTATTCACGGACTTCATCGTACAACCGCTCGCGCAATTCCATCAGATGGCCGCTGGTCGGCCCGACCTTCATCAAGCCGCCGCCGGGGCTAAGCAGGCGTTTGGCTTCCTCCCAGTCCAGCGGGCTGAAGACGCTGGCGAGAAACTGGCAGCTGCCAGAGGCCAGCGGCACCCGCGCCATGCTGGCGATCAACCAGGTCAGCTGCGGGTTGCGTTTGCAGGCGCGTTTAACCGCTTCCCGGGAGATGTCCAGGGCATAACCATCGGCATTCGGCAACGTCTCGGCGATTTGTGCGGTGTAGTAACCCTCGCCACAGCCGATGTCCAGCCAGCGCTGCGGTGCATACCCGGCGGCCAGTTCTGCCAGGCGCTTGGCCACCGGCGCGTAATGGCCGGCATTCAAGAAGTCGCGGCGGGCTTCGACCATCGCCAGGTTATCCCCAGGGTCGCGGCTGTTCTTGTGCTGCACCGGCAACAGGTTCAGGTAACCCTGGCGTGCGCGGTCGAAACGATGTCCGGCGGGGCAGGCCACGCCGTTGTCCACCGCATTCAGCGGTTCGCTGCAGATCGGGCAGGCCAGCATCAGGCGAGCAACTTGATCAGGGTCTGGTAATAGATTTCGGTCAGCACATCGAGGTCGGCGGCCAGCACACGCTCGTTGACCTGGTGGATGGTCGCGTTGACCGGGCCGAGTTCCACTACCTGAGTGCCCATGGTCGCGATGAAGCGCCCGTCGGACGTGCCGCCGCTGGTGGAGGCCTTGGTTTCGCGCCCAGTGATGTCCTTGATGCTCGACGCCACGGCATCCAGCAACGCGCCCGGCTCGGTGAGGAACGGCAGGCCGGACAGTGCCCAGTCGATGTGCCAGTCCAGGCCATGCTTGTCGAGGATGTCGGCGACGCGCTTTTGCAGGCCTTCGACGGTGGACTCGGTGGAGAAGCGGAAGTTGAACACCGCCACCAGATCCCCCGGGATCACGTTGGTCGCGCCGGTGCCGGAATTGACGTTGGAAATCTGGAAACTGGTCGGCGGGAAGAAGTCGTTGCCGTGGTCCCAGTGCTCGGCGGCCAGTTCGGCCAGCGCCGGGGCGGCGAGGTGGATCGGGTTCTTCGCCAGGTGCGGATAGGCCACGTGACCCTGCACGCCGCGCACGGTCAGTTTGGCGCCGAGGGAGCCACGCCGGCCGTTCTTGACCACATCACCCACCAACGTAGTACTCGACGGTTCGCCGACGATGCACCAGTCCAGACGTTCCTTGCGCGCGGCAAGGCGTTCGACCACAGCCTTGGTGCCGTGATGCGCCGGACCTTCTTCGTCGCTGGTGATCAGGAAAGCGACCTTGCCCTGGTGATCCGGGTAGTCGGCGACAAAGCGCTCGGCTGCCACCGTCATGGAGGCCAGGCTGCCTTTCATGTCCGCCGCGCCACGGCCGCAGAGCATGCCGTGTTCGTCGATCAGCGCGTTGAACGGGTCGATCTGCCAGGCGGTTACCGGGCCGGTCGGCACCACGTCGGTGTGGCCGGCGAAGCACAGCACCGGACCGTCGTGTTGGCCGTGGGTCGCCCAGAAGTTATCCACATCTTCGATGCGCATTGGCTCGAGCTTGAAACCGGCATCGCCCAGGCGCTGCATCATCTGCTTCTGGCAATCGGCGTCGACCGGCGTCACGGAGGGACGGCGGATCAGGTCGATGGCGAGTTGGAGGGTCGGCGAAAGGTCGGCGTGGGCCGTCATGAAAAACTCCGGAAAACTTGAATATGGGTGCGGTCTAAATGTGGGAGCGGGCTTGCT
>DQGF01000512.1:0-177 GCA_003525045.1 Pseudomonas sp.
GCGTCCGCTTGAGTGAGGTTGGTCCGTTGGGCGACCAGTTGCGCCAGGTAGGTGCGATCTTCGGCAGCCAGCTGACCGTCGTTGCTCAGGCTGCGCACGAAGATGCGGGTCACGGTGCCACGGGCGGCATCATCGCTGACGGCGGCCGGACGATCATCGCGGAACAGACTGTCGATA
>DQGF01000512.1:459-1204 GCA_003525045.1 Pseudomonas sp.
GTCGGGCGATCATCGCGCAACAGGCTGTCGACGAAGTAACCGTACTGGTCACTGTTGGTATTACCGGCAGCGGTGCCAGCCGCTTGAGTGACGGCACTGGCGGCACCACCGGCCACACTCGCCCCGGCCTGCACACCACCACTGACGATACCGCTGACCGAGCCGACCAGCAGTGTCGCGGTCACCAGGGTCGCCACGCACCAGGCCAGGAAGCCATGGGCCGTGTCACGGAAGTAAACCTCGTCACCGTGCATATTCGCCCACTTCACCCGCAGGCGACCGGCGATGTAACCGCCAAGCCCGGAGGCAACGATTTGGGTGACGGCCAGCCAGACGATCGTGGAAATACCCAAGCCCTTGGCGCTCATGCCTTCATTGGCCCAAGGCGACACCGCCGAGAAACCCAGGCCAAAGCCGAGCAGCACCAGAATCAGCGACAACGCGGCCGCCGCCGCGGCACCGGCGAAAATCGCACCCCAGGACACACCAGAGCGCGAGCTCGATTCGTATTCGGCAGGATAGAAACCATCAGGGGATCTATTCATTGTTGTATCGCTCCAGGCAGAAAGATGGTGTTACAACTGTTCGAATTAACGATTGCAGTCACCGTGCCAGTCGCGATACTTAATTAATTCGTTTAATTTCAATATGTTATAAAGATTGAACTTCCTAAATCCATGCAATTTGCAACAATGCGGGAATATCAGCGGGTTTTATGCATTGCAAGATCAAAAGATCGCAGGCT
>DQGF01000512.1:1522-3820 GCA_003525045.1 Pseudomonas sp.
AAGATCAAAAGATCGCAGGCTGCGATCTTTGATCTTTTCGCCTCACATGAAGTTTTATTTAGAAAGCCTGCGATCATTTCTTGGCAAAATGCCGCACAAATGTTGTGAACTCCTGACAGGCCCACCCCTATGACCCGCATCTTGACCATCGAAGACGACGCCGTGACCGCCCGGGAAATCGTTGCCGAATTGAGCAGCCACGGCCTCGAGGTGGATTGGGTCGACAATGGCCGCGAAGGTCTGGCGCGTGCGGTCAGCGGCGACTACGACCTGATCACCCTCGACCGCATGCTGCCCGAGCTCGATGGCCTGGCGATTGTCACCACCCTGCGGACCATGGGCGTGGCCACGCCTATCCTGATGATCAGCGCCCTCTCCGATGTCGATGAGCGCGTGCGCGGCTTGCGCGCCGGGGGTGACGATTACCTGACCAAGCCTTTCGCCACCGATGAAATGGCCGCCCGGGTCGAAGTCCTGCTGCGCCGGCAGAACACCGTGACCGCCAAGGCCACCACGCTGCGGGTGGCGGATCTGGAACTGAACCTGATCAGCCACGAAGCCAGCCGCGACGGTCAGCTACTGACCTTGTTGCCCACCGAGTACAAATTGCTGGAGTTCCTGATGCGCAACACCGGGCAGATTCTGTCGCGGATGATGATTTTCGAAGAGGTCTGGGGTTACCACTTCGACCCCGGCACCAACCTGATCGACGTGCACATCGGCCGCCTGCGCAAGAAGATCGACCCGCCCGGCAATGTCCCACTGATTCGGACCGTGCGAGGCTCGGGTTATGTCATTGCCGAACCCCTCTAAAGGCTGGCGCTCTTCCAGCAGCCGCCTGCTGGCGCTCTACAGTTCACTGTTCGTGCTCTGGAGCGGGATTCTCATGGGGGTCATGTACTACGAGGTGTCCGCCTACCTGGACAACCTGGCCAAACACTCGCTGATGCAACGTCAGCATCTGTTTTCGCGTTTTTCCGGTGAACAACTGGTGGACGCCCTCACCGTCAGCATGACCTTCGACATTCGCGGCCTCGACGCCTATGGCCTGTTCGATGAACAGCATCGCTACCTCAGCGGCGCCCTGCGCCATATCCCCAAAGGTCTGCCGCTGGACGGCAAGATTCACATGCTCAGCGACTGCGCCGACTCCGACGACCCGACCCTGCCCAACGACAGTTGCGATGCGGTGGCGACCCAGACCAAGGACGGTCGCTGGCTGGTGCTGCTGCGCGATAACGGCTCGCTGTTTGCCGTGACCCGGATCATTCTGCACGCGCTGTTCTGGGGCGTGACCCTGACCATTGTTCCGGGCATCGTCGGTTGGCACCTGTTGCGCCGCCGCCCCCTGCGGCGCATTCGCGGGATCCAGGCCAGCGCCGAAGCGATCGTCGCCGGCGACCTGACCCGGCGCTTGCCGCTGTCCAGTCGCCGCGATGAACTGGACATGCTCGCGGCCATCGTCAACGCCATGCTCGAACGCATCGAGCGTTTGATGAACGAGGTCAAGGGCGTGTGCGACAACATCGCCCATGACCTGCGCACGCCGCTGACCCGCTTGCGCGCGCAGTTGTACCGCATGCAGCAACAGGCGGGCGAAGGTTCCCAGGAGGCGGCGCAACTGGATTCAGTGCTCGCCGAAGCCGACACCTTGATGGCGCGCTTTCGCGGACTGCTGCGGATTTCCGAACTGGAAGACCGGCAGCGGCGTTCCGGTTTTGTGCAGCTGGATCCACTGCCGTTGTTGCAGGAACTGCACGAGTTTTATCTGCCGCTGGCGGAAGAAGGTGAGCTTGGTTTCCAGCTGCAATTGCCTGAATCATTGCCGCTATTGAACGGGGATCGGGCGTTGTTGTTTGAAGCAGTGGCGAACCTGCTGAGCAACTCGATCAAATTCACACCGCCCGGTGGCGAGGTGATTTTGCGTGGGATCGATCAAGGTGGGCATACGCGCATTGAAGTACTCGACTCGGGGCCCGGAATACCGGAGAGCGAACGGGAAGCGGTGTTCCAGCGCTTCTATCGCGCCGAGGGTGGCAATCAGCAAAGCGGGTTCGGGCTGGGGCTGTCGATCGTGGCGGCGATTGTCAGCTTGCATGGGTTTACGCTGGAGGTGGACAGCAGTGAACTGGGTGGGGCGAAATTGGTGCTCGATTGCCGGCAGAGCTTGATATCGCAGAGCTGACACACTCTCCCTCACAATGAAGAACCACTGTGGGAGCGAGCCTGCTCGCGAAGGCTGCCTCCCAGTCAACATTGATGTTGTCTGACACGACGCTTTCGCGAGCAAGCCCGCTC
>DQGF01000511.1 GCA_003525045.1 Pseudomonas sp.
GCCCGCGAAGCTTTTAGCGGTTAACGAACCGCTGCAAATACTCGACCTGTTCCCGATACGCCACATCCTGCACCACCGGCCGCAACCGCACCTGCGTCCCGGGCAAACACTGCGCCAGCCGCGCCAACGCCAACGGCGTCATCGCCCCCAACCGCGGATACCCACCAATGGTCTGCCGATCATTGAGCAATACAATCGGCTGCCCGTCCGGTGGCACCTGGACCGCCCCCAGCGGGATCCCTTCGGAAATCATCGGTTTGCCCTGGTATTCCAATACCGTTCCCAACAAGCGAATGCCCATGCGATCGGCACGGCTGTCGAGGGTCCAGGCACTGTTGAACGCGTCGAACAGACTTTGCCCGCTGAACTCACCAATCTGCGCGCCGAGCACCAGATCCAGCGGTGCAGCGAGATTCAGGTCCGGTCGCTGGTCTGCCGGCAACGCCCGCAGCAGCATCAGCGAGCTCCCCGAATAGCTCAACGTCTGCCCCTTGACGAGCGGACGGCCCATGCCATCGAGACCGCCGAGTTCTTCACGCACCACTGTCGCCCGGCTGCCCAGCACCTTGGGCGCATCGAATCCGCCCGGTGCCGCCAGATAGGCCCGGGCTCCGAGTAACGGCTGAGTGAATTGCAGTCGCTGACCTTTGTGCAACCTGAAACTGCGCCACGGCGCCAACACCTCGCCATCGATTTGCGCCCCCAGATCCGCGCCACCCAGGGCCAGCACGCAATCCTCTTCGGCCAACACGCTGAAACCGCCGAGAGTAATCTCGATCACCGGCGCATCCAGCCGGTTACCCAGCAACCAGTTGGCCCACGACATCGATCGCCAATCCAGCGCTCCGCCCTGGGTCACGCCCAGATGCCGCACGCCGAAACGGCCAGCGTCCTGCAACAGGCACAAGGGTGTACTCGCTTCTACTGATAGACGGCTCATGCCAGCGCCTCCTGCGGCGTGTCGTCACCGCCCAGGTTGATGAACTCGGCATGGCTGACGGCTTCAAAGCGCACGGTATCGCCCGGTTGCATCAGGCTGTAGCCGTCGCGTTCGCGGTCGAACAATTTGGCCGGGGTCCGGCCGATCAGGTTCCAGCCACCCGGCGAAACCACCGGGTAAGCCGCCGTCTGGCGTTCGGCAATGCCGACACTGCCGGCAGCGACCTTTTTACGCGGCGTGTTCAGGCGCGGTGCGGCCAGCGCCTCTTCCACCAGTCCCATGAAGGCGAAGCCCGGCGCGAAACCCAACGCGAACACCTGATACTCGCGTTCGCTGTGACGACGGATCACCTCCTCCACCGCCAATCCACTGCGCTGAGACAGCAAGCTCAGCTCCGGGCCGACACTCAAGTCATACCAGACCGGCAGCACATGACATTTGCCGCCGGTGCGGGCGTTGGGTGACAGATCGATCAAGGCTTCGGCAATCAGCTCCCGAGCCTGGGCCGGACTCAGCGCGGTCAGATCGTAATGCACCATGATCGTTGTATAAGACGGCACCAGATCGATCAGGTGCCCGACGAACGCGGCGCGCAGACCTTCGCTGGCCGCGAGCATCCACGGCATGTTGGCCTCGGCGATCTCATCGAACAGACGCACCATCAGGCAGTCCAGCGCCACCACTTCCACGCGCGGTTTCATGACGCGCTCTGCTGATCGAGTGCTTCGCGGATACGCCGCACGGCGGCCACCGAACTGGCGTTGTCGCCGTGCACGCAGAGGGTGTTGGCCTGCAAGTGCAAGGCGCTGCCGTCGCTGGCGACAAGATTGCCACCGCTAGCGATGGTCAACGCCTGGTCGATGATTTTTTCCGGATCGTGATGCACAGCACCGGGCAGTTGCCGCGAGACCAGCATGCCCGCCTTGTCGTAGGCGCGATCGGCGAAGGCTTCGAACCACAGGGTCACGCCGTATTCATCGCCCAGCTGTTGCGCGGCGCTGTTGTCGCGGGTGGCCATCAGCATCAACGGCAAGGTCCCGTCATAGGCAGCCACAGCCTGCAGTACGGCGCGCAATTGCGCCGGGTTGGCCATCATGTCGTTGTACATGGCGCCGTGGGGTTTGACGTAACTCACCCGTCCGCCCTGGGCCCGGCAGATGCCGTCGAGAGCACCAATCTGGTAGTGCAGAATGTCTTGAAGTTCCTGGGCGGTGTAGGCCATGGACCGGCGGCCAAACCCCACCAGGTCCTGATAGGCGGGATGGGCACCGATCTGTACGCCGTTGCTCAGGGCCAGGCTGACGGTCTTGCGCATGATGCTCGGGTCGCCGGCGTGGAAGCCGCAGGCGATGTTGGCGCAATCGATGAAGGGCATGACCTCGGCGTCCAGACCCATGGTCCAGTTGCCGAAACTCTCGCCGATGTCGCAGTTCAATAGCAGGCGGTTCACGGTGAACACTCCTGTAGGTTTTATTCTTTTAGTTGTAGGCATTTGCCCGCAGATTATCAGTTGCCAGGCGTTAAGTTATTGGGCTTCGAGTTGCTTGCCACGGGTTTCCGGCAGGCTCAACGCCGCCAGGATCACCACCCCGTAGGACACTGCCGCAAACGCCCCGATGCCTACGCTCAAAGGTACTTTCTGACTCAGCAAGCCGATCAACAGCGGGAACAACGCTGCCAGCGCCCGGCCGATGTTGTAGCAAAAGCCCTGGCCCGAGCCGCGAATCCGCGTTGGAAACAGTTCGGTCAAAAACGCGCCCATGCCGCTGAAAATACCCGAGGCGAAGAAGCCCAAAGGAAAGCCCAGCCAGAGCATCACGCCGTTACTGACAGGCAGTTGGGTATAGAGCAGCACGATGGTGAACGAGCCCACCGCGAACAAGATGAAGTTCTTCTTGCGACCGAGGATGTCAGTCAAATACGCGCTGATGACGTATCCAACGTAGGAACCGACGATCACCATCGCCAGATATCCACCGGTGCCGAGTACGCTCAATCCGCGCTCGTTCTTCAGAAAGGTCGGCAGCCAGGAGGTGATTGCGTAGTAGCCACCCAGTGCCCCGGTGGTCAGCACCGAGGCGCGAATAGTGGTGAACAGGATGCCGGGGGCGAAGATCTCATAGAATTTGGCCGGATTGCCTGGCTCCTGTCTGGCCTTGGCCTCGCGGTAGATTTCCGGGTCCTTGACCAGTCGGCGGACGAAGATCACGAAAATCGCCGGCACGATACCGAGGATGAACAATGCGCGCCAGGCGTCTTCCGGTGGCAATACCGAGAACAGCAGCGCATACAGAATCGCCGTCAGCCCCCACCCCAGGGCCCAGCCCGATTGCACCATGCCCACCGCTTTGCCGCGGTCCTTGGCGCGAATCACTTCGCCCATCAGCACCGCGCCGGCGGTCCATTCACCACCGAAACCGAAGCCCATCAGCGTGCGGCTGATCAACAATTGTTCGTAGTTCTGGGCGAAGCCACAGAGGAAAGTGAAGAAGGCGAACCACAACACGGTCAGTTGCAGGGTGCGCACGCGACCGATGCGGTCGGAAAGAATCCCCGCCAACCAGCCGCCGATGGCCGAAGCAATGAGGGTACTGGTGTGAATTAACCCGGCTTCACCGGTAGTGATGCCCCACATGGCAATCAGGGTCGGCACCACGAAGCTGAGCATCTGGGTGTCCATGCCGTCCAGGCCATAGCCGATCTTGCAGCTCCAGAAGGTGCGGCGTTCCTGCTGATTGATGTTGCGGTACCAGTCGAAAGGTCCCGGGCGAGCGGTGGCCTTGGGGGTGTCGAGCGTGTCGGGCGCACTCATGGCAAATCTCCGCGCTAATTTTATTGGTATTGTTCTGAGCCCCGACGACGCCTATCGTGGGAACCGGATGGCCTGATTTTTGGGCGCAGGGCCCTGCCGCGTCCAACTAATAAAACCCCGCCATAGACATAAGAAAACTTTATCCCCGCGAGCTGATCCCATGAACCTGAAGTTTCTCGAGACCTTTGTCTGGGTCGCCCGACTCAAGAGCTTTCGCCTCACGGCAGACAAGCTCTTCACCACCCAGGCATCGATTTCCAGCCGGATCGCGGTGCTCGAAGGCGAGCTCGGGGTGAAGCTGTTCCTGCGCGATTCCCGCGGCGTGAGCCTGACGCCCGAAGGCCTGAAGGTGCTTGACTATGCCGAGCAGATGATGGACACCATGCAGGCGCTCAAGCAGTCGATCGAGACCCGCTCGAGCAAGGTTGGACGGGTCCGGATCGGCGTGATGGACACGGTGATCCACACCTGGCTGAGCCCGTTGGTGGCACAGATGATGGATCACTATCCGCTGGTGGAAATCGAGCTGGTGGCCGATACAGCGCTCAATCTCTGCGATCAGCTGCAAAAAGGCTTTCTCGATCTGATCCTGCAAACCGACCTTTTGCGCCAGGAAAGTGTGCGCAGCCTGGAGCTGGCCAGCCACCCGATGGGCTGGATCGTTGCCAGTCACTCGATCTACAACCGCGAATATTCCGGCATTGCCGATCTGGCTCGCGAGCGGATTATTACCTACTCGAAAAACTCACATCCACATCAGGACATCTTGAGTCTGATGCAGGCCAACGGCGTCATGGCGCCACGGCTCAACTGCGTGAATTCGGTGTCGGCGATAACCCGCTTGCTTCGGGATGGCTTCGGTATTGGCGCGTTGCCGCCGGTGTTGGTGGCGGAAGAACTGGCGCGGGGGGAACTGACCTTGCTGGCCATCGAGCAACGGCCGCCGAATTTGCAGGTGGTGGTGTCGTGGCGGACCGGGGTGGAGTGGGTCGAGGAGATTGTGACGTTGTGTCAGCAGGTGTTGGAGGGGTATGCGCGTAAGGTGGGTGAGGATTACATCGTATTGAGCAAACCTTCGGTTAGCTAAGATCAAAAGATCGCAGGCTGCGATCTTTTGATCTTGATCTTTTGCTTACAGACCGCGCACATCCCGATCTTCGATCGGCCGGCTCTGGCGCAGGCGTCTGCCGCCCAGCACCACCCAGTCGATCAGCCGGAACAGGCATTCAATGCCGAACGACAGCAGCAACGCGCCGCTCATGCCCCAGATCATCGCTTCAGGCGTCAGCAGGATCTGGTAGCTGTAGCCATTCCAGGTTTCCTTGCGAATATCCGGATCGGCCGCCAGGACCACTTGCAGGAAGCGGATGTACCACGGCCCCTGCATGGCCTGGAACTGTTTATCGAGGGCCTGTTGACGGGTCAGCAGGGTGTTCAGGCTATCGGCATCGCTGCGAAAGATCGGGTCTTCGCTGGCACGGTAATGGGCCACCAGCGCCTGCATGTCACCTTTGAAGAACTGATTCGCCGTGCCCTGAAAACCGCTCAGGCCGGTCTGCGCCTCGATCAGATGCGCTTCGACCCGCTTGGCGTAATCGCTGATGAACCCCGGCACCTGGACACCGATCAACAGGCCCGCCGCAAACAACACCAGCCGTAGATAACTGAGCAACATGCGAGAGTGTCCTTATTCGGTCTTGCCCTGGCTGACGCATTCACCGCGCCGCCACAGGCTCCATTGGCCCGGTTCATAGCGGGTCCAGGTTTCATTTTCAGTCAAGGGCTCGGTGGCAATCACCGTGACCACGTCGTTGGGCGTGGTTTCGGCCTGGAAGTCGACGATCACATCGACATCCTTCAAGCGCGCCGGGCCAAACGGTGCGCGGCGGGTGATCTGCGCCAGCTTGGTCGAGCAATAGCAGAACAGCCAGTCGCCGTCGCTGAGCAGGCAATTGAACACGCCTTTGCTGCGGTATTCGGCGCAGGCAGCCACCAGGTCCGGCAACAGTTCTTCGATTTCCACGGGTTCCGGGAATGCGGCACGCACCCGATTGAGCAAGTCGCAGAACGCCGCTTCGCTGTCGGTATCGCCGACCGGGCGATAAAAGCTGGTGATCGGTTCAAAGGCCGCGAGTTGGCCGTTGTGGGCGAAACACCAGTTGCGCCCCCACAGCTCGCGCACGAACGGATGGGTGTTGGACAGGCAGACCTTGCCGACGTTGGCCTGGCGGATGTGCCCGATCACCACTTCGCTCTTGATCGGATAACGTTGCACCAGGTTGGCGACTTCCGATTCGCAGCTCGCTGCCGGGTCCTGGAACAATCGCAGGCCTCGGCCTTCATAGAAGGCGATGCCCCAACCGTCGCGGTGCGGACCGGTGCGGCCGCCGCGCTGCATCAGCCCGGTGAAGCTGAACACGATATCGGTCGGGACATTGGCGCTCATGCCCAATAACTCACACATGCTCGGATTCTCGATTTAATGCAGGGGCAAGGTTACAAACGCGGTTCAACCCGCATACGCTGAGGGTTGCTCGGGACCGGCGGACGGCCGTATCGGTCATCACCGGCACCACCGAAGGGTTGATCTTCTTCAGGTTCGTCGGCCCTGGCCGCGGCTTTGGCGGCGGCAGCCTGTTCCTTGCGAGTGTTGGAGGCGCGCTCGATCGCAAAGCGGATCGCCACGAAAACCAGGTAGGTACCGAACGCCAGCATGCCGTACATGAACAGGTCGGAAATCGCCCGCCAGGCGTTATTACCGACCTTGAATAATAAATCCAGGGCGGTGATGGCGATGGCCGGGGCGACCTTTTCCTTCACCGGGTCGATGATGGTCGGGCTGAACAGCAACACGGCCACCAGCAGCCGCAGCGGCTCACGCAGCCAGCGCCACATCCAGCGGGTCATGCGCATCCACACCAACAGGCAGCCTAAAGCGGCAAAGGCGTAGAGGCCCCAAGCGATCAGATAGTCGTTCTCGGTCATGGTGTCCATGGCAAGGAAGGCAAAGAGGCGCTTATAGTAACGACTTTTCGCCCATCAGGCTTGTCCCAATACCTGTCTGTAGAGCGCAACCCCTGTGGGAGCGGGCTTGCTCGCGAAGAGGCCAGTCCATTCAACATCTCTGTTGACTGGCACACCGCTTTCGCGAG
>DQGF01000359.1:0-1400 GCA_003525045.1 Pseudomonas sp.
GAGCGAGCCTGCTCGCGAAGAACGATAACGCGGTCTTCAGTCTTCCTTGCGTACCGTGGCCACTTCATCGGCCTTGACCTTCACTTTCGCCCCGGAAATATCTTCAAACTCGTAGAAGCCGTCCTTGGTCTTGGTGTTCGGCATGTCCTTGGTCAAATACTGGGTGCCGTTCTGCAGGGTCACCACCGTTTGCGTCGAGCAACCGGCCAGGGCCAGAAAGGCCACTATGGCAACGGGCAAGCCCAGAGTCTTGAAATTCATAGCCACCTCTCATCCTTAAAAAAAACAGCGCGACTGTCTGGATCGAGCTTCATCGTCACTGTACCTCTAACGCGGTTGGTACGATGGATTGGCAGAAAGTTCGACAGGCGGTAAAAAAATAAGCTGAATGTCCACCGCTTATCTTTTTTCGTTTGCCCCGCACTGGGCGTAGCTGGTATCTGTACGCATAACCAGTACTCGCTCGCCATGGCCCGTTTCCCCGTGACCGCAAATCCTCTCGACGACCCGTTCTACTACTTGAACAACTTCATGCAAGTGCTTGATTGGCTTGAGCATCGTTATGCTGACGTGTTGAGTGTCGAGGAGCAAGGGTTCATCCGCGATTTCAACCGGCTGCCCCGGCAGTCCAGGGCGCTGCTGGTGCGGATGGTGATGCGCAAGGGCGTACATTTTCGCGCGAGCAAGCTGCATTACGTCGAGATCGGTGACATTGCCAGCGCTGCCAGACCGTTGCTGGAATTGGGCTGGCTCGATGAGCAGGCACCGTTGTTGATCGAAGCGCTATTCGAGGTGCTGCTCAAGGCGGAAGTCCTCCAGTGCTTCGGTGCTGCCATCGAGCAGCCCAAGGGCAAGAAGACCGATTGGCTGCCGGCACTGAGCCAGCAGTTTCCCGGGGCTCAGGGCTTCAGCCACTGGTGCGCACAGCTCGATGACCGACTGTTCAGCCTGACCATCATGGGCCTGTGTGATCGTCTGCGGTTGATGTTCTTTGGCAATCTTTACCAGGATTGGTCGGAGTTCGTGCTGGCCGACCTGGGGATCTTTACCTATGAAAAAGTCGAGTTCTGCGCCGACTCCCGGGGCTTGCGCAGCCGCGAGGATGTGGATGCCTGCGTTTTCCTGCATGACTGTCAGCAGCGTTTCGAGGCCGGTGAAGCGCTGGCCGGAATCGTCGAGCAGGTCAACGGGGTAGCGCTGAGCAACCCCTGGCTGCAACGACGTCGCGACAAACTGTTGTTCCAGATCGGGCAATATTGCGAGCGCACGGCGGATTTCGCCACGGCCCTGGGTATCTACCGCGAGTGCGCCTGGCCTGGCGCGCGGTTGCGGCTGATTCGCGTGCTGGAGCGTTGCGGCGAATATCAGCTGGCGCTGGACCTGGCCTGCCATGCCGAGCA
>DQGF01000359.1:1682-10168 GCA_003525045.1 Pseudomonas sp.
GGCGCTGGCCCTGGCCTGCCATGCCGAGCAATCGGCGCAAAGCGCCGCCGAACAGCAGCACTTGCTGCGGGTATTGCCCCGACTGCGGCGCAAGCTCGGCGGGCCACCGATAAAGCGTTCGTCGCCTCGGGAGATGCTGCGCCTGGACCTGCAACTGCCCAGAACCGATCCGGCGTTGTCGGTGGAATATTACGTGCAGGCACACCTGGCACAAGATTCGGCGCCGGTGCATTACGTGGAGAACAGCCTGATCAACTCGCTGTTCGGGCTGCTGTGCTGGCCGGCGATCTTCGCGCCCTTGCCGGGAGCGTTTTTTCACCCGTTCCAGCGTGGGCCGGTGGACCTGCTCAATGAAGATTTCCATGTGCGCCGGGCTGATCTGTTCCAGGCCTGCCTGGCCGAACTCGATGACGGGCGTTACCTGCAGACCATCCGTGAACGTTATGCCGCCAAGTGGGGCGTGCAATCACCGTTCGTGTTCTGGGGCGTGCTCAGCGAGGAATTGCTCGACCAGGCGCTCGCTTGCCTGCCGGCCGAACACCTCAAGCACTGGTTCCATCGTCTGCTGCTGGACATCAAGGCCAATCGCGCCGGCATGCCGGACCTGATCCAGTTCTGGCCGCAAGACAAGACCTACCGCATGATCGAAGTCAAAGGTCCCGGCGATCGTCTGCAGGACAACCAGGTGCGCTGGCTGGAGTTCTGCCATGCGCACCAGATGCCGATTGCCGTCTGTTACGTGCAATGGGCGGAGCAGAGCGCGTGAGCTACAGCATCGCGGTGCGCGCGTTGTGCGAGTTTACTGCCAAGGTCGGCGACCTTGACCTGCGCTTCACTCCGTCGCCCACTGCGCTGGAAGGCATCGTCGGGCATCGCACCGTGGCGTCCCGGCGCAGCGAGGGCTACCAGAGTGAAGTTGCGCTCAAAGGCCTGTATCAAACGTTGAAGGTCAAGGGCAGGGCAGACGGCTATGACCCGGCGCAAAATTGCCTGGAAGAAGTCAAAACCTATCGCGGCGACCTGAGTAAACAGCCCGCCAACCACCGTCAGTTGCACTGGGCACAAGCGAAGATCTACGGCTGGCTGATGTGCCAGACGTTGGAACTGGCGCAGATCAATCTTGCGCTGGTGTATTTCGACATCGTCAGCGAAAAGGAAACCTGCCTGGTGGAGGCTTTCAGCGCGCACGAGCTGGGGCTGTTTTTCGAACACCATTGCCGCCTGTTCCTGCAGTGGGCCGAGCAGGAAATGGTCCATCGCGAAGGACGCAATAAGGCGGCGCAGCAACTGACGTTTCCCCACGCCGACTTTCGTCCGGGGCAGCGTCATCTGGCGGAATCGGTATTCAAGGCAGTCAGTACCGGTCGCTGCCTGATGGCCCAGGCGCCCACGGGTATCGGCAAGACCGTAGGCACGCTGTTTCCGTTGCTCAAGGCCTTGGCGCCGCAGCAACTGGACAAGGTGTTCTTCCTTACCGCGAAAACCCCGGGGCGCAAACTGGCGCTGGACGCCGCGCAAGTCATACTCCAGAGCGCCGAAGCGCCACCCCTGCGAGTTCTGGAAATGATTGCCCGGGACAAGGCCTGCGAGCATCCGGACAAAGCCTGTCACGGCGAATCCTGCCCGTTGGCCCAGGGTTTCTATGATCGTTTGCCGGCTGCGCGCCAGGCAGCCAGCCAGCTGACCCTGCTGAACCAGAGCGCATTGCGCGAGGTGGCCCTCAAACATGACGTCTGCCCGTACTACTTGAGCCAGGAAATGGCCCGCTGGGCGGACGTGGTGGTAGCCGACTACAACTACTATTTCGATTTCAGTGCGCTGCTGTTCGGGCTGGCCCAGGCCAACAACTGGAAAGTCGCGGTGCTGGTGGACGAAGCACACAACCTGGTGGAGCGGGGGCGGCAGATGTACAGCGCCAGCCTCGACCAATCGACCCTCAACGCTGTGCGCAGAGCCGCCCCTGAAGCACTGAAGAAATCCTTGCAGCGGGTCAATCGGCAGTGGAATGCCCTGCATGACCTGCAGCTCGGCGCCTATCAGGCTTACGACAAGGCTCCGGAAAAACTGCTTCAGGCGCTGTTGTCGTGCAGCGCGAGTATCGGCGACTACCTGAACGATCATCCTCAAGGCCTGGACAGCGCCTTGCAGAGCTTTTATTTCGACATGCTGCAATTTTGCCGGGTCGCCGAACTGTTCGATGAACAGTTCCTGTTCGACATCAGCAAGCGCGACCTCGAGCGCAAAAAAACCCTTTCGCAGCTGTGCCTGCGCAATGTGGTGCCCGCCGGTTTCATCCGTCCGCGCCTGACGGCTGCGCGCAGCACCGTGTTGTTTTCCGCGACCCTGAGCCCGCGCCATTACTACGCTGATCTGTTGGGGACACCGGCGAACACAGTGTGGATCGACGTGGAATCACCCTTTCATGCCGATCAACTGCAAGTGCACATCGTCAGTCAGATCTCCACGCGGTTCGTTCATCGCCAATCGTCCCTGGCGCCGATCGTCGAGCTGATCGCCAGGCAGTTCAGCCAGCGCCCCGGCAATTACCTGGCGTTTTTCAGCAGCTTCGATTATTTGCAGCAAGTGGCGCAGTTGCTGGCCGAAAGACATCCACACATCACCCTGTGGGCGCAATCCCGAGGCATGGCGGAAGGGCAGCGCCAGGATTTTCTCGATCAGTTCACCGCCGACAGTCAGGGCATCGGTTTCGCGGTACTGGGTGGCGCGTTTGGCGAAGGCATCGACTTGCCCGGGGCGCGCCTGATCGGTGCGTTCATTGCTACCCTCGGGCTGGCGCAACTCAACCCGGTCAACGAGCAACTGAAGCATCGCATGGCGGCGATTTTCGGCGCCGGTTATGACTACACGTACCTGTTCCCCGGAGTGCAGAAAGTGGTGCAGGCGGCGGGACGGGTGATTCGCACCCAGCAGGATCAAGGGGTCATCATGCTGATCGATGACCGGTTTGGCGACAGCAAAGTCAGGCAACTGCTGCCGCGTTGGTGGACGGTTGCGCCAACGATTCTTCACTCTGTCGAGTAGGATTTTTCACATTAAAAACTGCATGCGTTATGCGCAAGCGATCATCCTTGCCCTCGAGACGGCTGCAAAGGCGATCAGCGGGTCGAAAATGAACCTGTACGAGCGCGTTGAACGAGCGGGCCTTGATCGCTCAGAGCACCTACTCAAAGGCTGCCGACGGTTCCGTCGCCACTACGACAACCAAGATAAATTTTGCGTACAGCGTGTACTCCAGCATTATTGATAATCATGTCTTCGCGATTCGACGTAAATCGGCGACACATGGCGACGAGCGCTGGTTTTGCGCCTTTCCAAACTGGCGCTTTGTCGCATACTCCAAAAAAACATTCATGACGTGAGGAATCAATGAGCGAAGATCGAAGCAAAGCCACCGCCATCGATGACAGTCGTTTTCGCCTGTTGATCGATGCTGTGATTGACTATGCGATCTACATGATTGATCCCGATGGCATCATCACCAGCTGGAACGCAGGCGCCAGGCGTTTCAAGGGGTATGAGGAGGCCGAGATTCTCGGTCAGCACTTTTCGCGTTTCTACACCGATGAGGATCGCCGTAACGGTATGCCCCAGCGCGCGCTGGACACAGCGGTCCGGGAAGGGCGTTTCGAAGGCGAAGGCTGGCGGGTGCGCAAGGACGGCACGCATTTCTGGTGCCACGTGGTCATCGATCCGATTATCGACCCGTCGGGCAAGTTGCTGGGATTTGCCAAGATCACCCGGGACCTGACCGACCGCAAGATGGCCGAAGAAACCCTCAAGCAAAGCGAGCAGCAATTCCGGCTACTGGTGCAAAGCGTCACGGATTACGCCATCTACATGCTCGCCCCGGACGGCCGCCTGACCAACTGGAATCTCGGGGCCCAGCGCATCAAGGGCTACTTGCCCGCAGAAGTCATCGGGCAACACTTTTCGATGTTCTATACCCCGGAGGACCGTGAGGCCGGCGAACCGCAACGGACCCTGGCCATCGCCACCCGTGAGGGGCGATTCGAAAATAAAGGCTGGCGCGTGCGCAAGGACGGTACGCGGTTTTTGGCGCATGTCGTGGTCGATCCGATTTGGGGTGAGACCGGCACGTTACTCGGATTCGCCAAGATCACCCGTGATATCACCGAAGTCACCCAGGCTCAGCAGACCCTTGAGCAAACCCGCGAGGCCTTGTTCCAGGCGCAGAAGATGCAAGCCATCGGCCAGCTCACCGGGGGGATTGCCCACGACTTCAACAACTTGCTGACGGTGATCCTCGGCAATCTGGAAATAGTCCGCAAGCGCGTCGGGGACGACCCGCGCATTACCCGGTTGGTGGATAACGCCACGCAGGGGGCCATGCGTGGCGTATCGCTGACCCAGCGCATGCTGGCGTTCGCCAGGCGTCAGGAACTCAAGGCTGAACCTGTCGAAGTACCGGCGCTGATACAAGGAATTTCCGGTTTGTTGCGCAGCTCCCTCGGACCTTCCGTGGTCCTCGAAACCCACTTTTCAGCCGAGCTCGAACCGGTCCTGGCCGACGTCAATCAGCTTGAACTGGCGGTACTCAACCTGGCGACCAACGCCCGGGATGCAATGCCCCATGGCGGGAAAATGGTGATCAGTGCCAGAACGGAAGAGGTTCGCGACCAGCTCCAGTTCACCCCGATGAAAGGCCGCTATGTCTGCCTGAGTGTCAGTGATACGGGGGAGGGCATGGACGAGACCACGCTGGCCTCGGCGATGGACCCGTTCTTCACCACCAAGGGGGTTGGCAAAGGCACGGGCTTGGGACTGTCGATGGTGCATGGCTTTATCGAACAACTGGGCGGGCGATTCATTCTCAAGAGCCAGAAGGACAACGGCACCACCGCCGAACTGTGGATACCCGTCGCCACGAACGGTTCGGTTGCCAAGCCCGTTACCGACGAAGTCATCGCACCGCCGGTGCCTCGCCTGTGTGTGCTGGTGGTGGACGACGACAGCCTGGTATTGACCAGTACCTGCCTGTTGCTCGAAGACTTGGGGCATCGGGTGGTCAGTGCGGTGTCCGGGTCTCTGGCGCTGAAAGCGATCGACGCTGAGCCAGCCATCGACCTGGTCATTACCGACATGGCCATGCCCCAGATGAATGGCGCACAACTGGCGCAGGCCATCCGCATCCAGAAACCGGACCTGCCGATCATTCTCGCTACCGGCTACGCCGAGCGGCTGGAAGGTTTTGCGATGCAACTGCCGCGCCTGTCAAAACCCTTTACCCAACTCAATCTGGTGGAAATCATCGCCTCGACCATGAAGTGACCACCGCGCCCTATGTCAGGTCGCAGAGTGCACGTTCTTGCTGAAACCGCGCAGGTTCATGGCGCACAGGCAAAACTGCAACACGATCAGGGCATAGGCCTGGGTGTGGTAGCCCCATATCACCCATAAAACATTGCTGAAGATAAAACAGATGAAGCCCGAGACCCGGCGCCTGGGGCTTTGCGAACCGATCAGCCACGCTGCCAGCACCGTGATCAGCATCGCTGGCCATTGCACCCAATCGAGATAGTCCATTGCTGACCCCTTGTGTCGTCAATCCAGCTGAACTTGTCGGTAGAGGTTTCTTCTAAAGGTCTTTACATCCCTCGCGTGACTCCTGTGCCAAGAATATTGACCGAAGCCCCGGCCGAAGAAACCCTCACCGACCATAACGCCAAAATGTTCGGTTCGCCCAAGGAACGCCTGGATTTCTATCGCAGGGAAATTCAGTACGAAACCAGCATTCTAGCCAATCGCACCGACGCTTACCTGGCAGCGCAATCGTTTTTGCTGATCGCCTTTGCTTCCTGCATGTCCAACCTCAATCCGGAATGGGGCAAACTCTTCACCCTGGCGGTGCCTCCGTTCCTGGCGCTGTTGGGGCTGCTCAGTTCGCTCAACGCCTGGCCGGGTATCCGCGCGGCCTACGACATCATTGATCATTGGCATTTCAAGCAGAGTGAGTTGTTGCGCAGCGAGCCCTTGATGGGCCTCGCCTACGATGAGTCACCGTTGTTCAGTGAGATGGAATCGACCCATAAGGGCTATCGCAAATCCTTGTTGTTCTCGGTGCGTACGCCGTGGATTTTCGCCACCTTTTGGGTACTGCTGGGCACCTATGCGGTTTATATCCAGGTGACCAATCCCGGTGCGTGAGTCAGTGACGAACCTGTGGCGAGGGAGCTTGCTCCCGCTTGAGTGCGTAGCACTCACAAAAATCGGCAATTGTTGACATATTTTTGGGGCCGCTACACAGCCCAGCGGGAGCACCTCCTTCGCCACAAAGGTAGATATGCCGCAACGTCGCACTATTCCTGCATCAAGCCGCCATGTTGCCTGCGCTCATTTCTTTCTTGTACTGGGCCTTCAAGGTTTCCATTTGCGCCCCCAGTTCTTCAAGGGTGGCCTTACCCAGCAGCTTTTTCGCCTGAGGAAACATTTCCGTCTCCTCCTCTTCGATATGGTGCTCCAGCAGTTCCTTGACCACTTTCACGCGACCGGCG
Organism: Pseudomonas sp.; assembly: GCA_003525045.1. GTDB lineage: Bacteria > Pseudomonadota > Gammaproteobacteria > Pseudomonadales > Pseudomonadaceae > Aquipseudomonas. The sequence continues at coordinate 8,216 of DQGF01000359.1, forward strand.
AATTCCGGGGTAGACGGGTCGGTGACTTTCAAATCAGGCAGTACCAGCGAATCGACGGTGCGATGTTCTTCCTTGGCTTCGTAATACATCACGTCCTGTTCCTTGCCCCCGGCTTTCTTGTACGCCGGGTACAACACTTCTTCTTCAAGACGGGTATGAATGGTGATCTCCATTTCCAGCTTGGCCAGCAGTTCGGTACGTTTTTTAACACCACGCTCGGTGGATTCGCTTAATTGGGTCAGGATGCCTTTTACGCGTTCATGGTCGGCTTTCAACAGGTCTATGGCGTTCATGGTCGAGTCTCTCAACTAGTCAGGGGATGAGCGCGAACGGTCTCAAGGCCGAAGGTCGCTCCTGGTGCTGGAGCATTTGTCGTGCCGGTTATTGCCACCGTTCAATTTCCATATAAATCAACAGCTTGAAATGACTGATGGCAAACTGAAGTCGTGCAGGCTGCATGAGTCTGGAAATTGACTCATGCAGTTCGCGGCGTCGCCTTTTTACCCGGCGCAATACGTGGAAATTCAGCGTCGACCGCTGATCAGATTCGCCGCTCATGCAACTGAACTCGTGGTTCTGCCTCGTTCCCTTAATACAGACAACCGATGTCTTTATTGACCAGTGAGGATGCAGCCATGCGCGCAATGACTTACCACGGAGCCCATGACGTCAAAATCGAAACTGTTCCCGATCCCACCATAGAAGCACCTGACGACATCATTTTGCGGGTAACTGCCACCGCAATCTGCGGATCTGACTTGCATTTGTATCGAGGCAAGATCCCGACCGTGGAGCACGGCGACATCTTTGGTCATGAGTTCATGGGCATCGTTGAAGAAACCGGCTCGGCGGTGACTGCCGTGCAGCGCGGCGATCGGGTGGTGATTCCGTTTGTGATCGCGTGTGGCGAGTGCTTCTTTTGCCAGCGTGATCTGTTCGCCAGTTGTGAAACCACCAATACCGGCCGTGGCGCCATCATCAATAAAAAGGCGATTCCACCGCCCGCCGCCTTGTTCGGCTTCAGCCGCCTGTATGGCGGCATCCCGGGCGGGCAGGCAGAGCTGGTCAGGGTGCCCAAGGCCAACACTGGGCCCTTCAAGATTCCCGGGCTGCTGGCGGACGAGAAAGTGCTGTTCCTGTCGGACATCCTGCCAACGGCGTGGCAGGCGGTCCTCAACACCGGGATCGGGCCGGGTTCAAGCATTGCGATCTATGGCGCCGGGCCGGTGGGGTTATTGAGCGCGGCATGCGCGAAAATGTTCGGTGCCGAGCAAATCTTCATGGTCGACCATCACGACTATCGGCTGGCCTATGCCCAGCGCACCTATGGCGTGATTCCGATCAACTTTGATGACGATGATGATCCGGCCGACACCATCATTCGCCAGACGGCGGGCAGCCGTGGAGTGGACGCGGTGATCGATGCCGTAGGGTTCGAAGCCAAGGGCAGTACCACGGAGACGCTGCTCGCCACGCTGAAACTCGAAGGCAGCAGCGGCAAGGCGCTACGTCAATGCATCGCCGCCGTGCGCCGCGGCGGGGTGGTGAGTGTGCCGGGCGTCTACTCCGGGTTTATCCACGGCTTCCTGTTCGGCGATGCGTTCGACAAGGGCCTGACCTTCAAAATGGGCCAGACCCATGTGCAGCGCTATTTGCCGGAACTGCTCGGGCACATTGAAACCGGACGTCTGCAACCGGAAGCGATTATCACTCATCGCATGTCGCTGGAGCAGGTGGCGGAGGGTTACCGGATTTTCGACAAGAAACAGGAGGAGTGCCGCAAGGTCATTCTGACGCCGGGTTCCAGTGATGTACCCCTGACCGAAAGTGTGGAGACCAGCGCGATACCGGCGCTATAGATCGGCTTTTTTGTAGGAGCGAGGCTTGCCCGCGAAGGCATCTTCAAAATCGCCATCGCAAACAAGCCTCGCTCCTACGTGTGTGATCTCCTAC
>DQGF01000359.1:10486-12628 GCA_003525045.1 Pseudomonas sp.
GTGTGATCTCCTACGTGTGTGATTACGCCCTGGATTCGGCTTGCTGGCGCAAACGTTGCGCGTTTTGCGTAGACATCGAAACCGGAGGGAAATCCGCATTGAGCACTCGCAAATGCTCGAGCGCTTCCTTGAATTTCAGGTCGGCCTTCCTGCGTATTGCCTGATACTGATCAAACAGCTCCACATCCAAATCGCTGCCGTCGAGCAGTTCGAAGGCGCTGCGGCTGAGCGCCTGGGCGTCGGCAAACATTTGACGATTGCGTTCCAGGGCGAGCGCCCGACAGGCTTTGATTTCATCGCAGGTGGAATAGTGAATCATGACCAGCACCTTATTTCTCGAGGTCCCTTTTAATAGGCTTGGACGCCGCAGGGGAACCGAACCTGACAAATCCCACCGTTCAAAAGCCGGGCGGGATTAAGCGTGTGACCTGCCGGATCGCTCAAGGATTTCAAATTAATGAAGGCGAAAATTCGATGATTCCGGCGGTAAAAGCGCAGGGGTAAAATCAAATATCCTGTTTTTTACGCCGCTCATATCGAGCCAGGATCGGCTGGGTGCTGATCCCATGGAGAAGGATGCTGAGTGCGACCACGGACAACGTCAGATCGATGCACAGCGTGGCTATGGACGGCGCCAGCCCGTGGTTCAGTGCATAAAACAGGTAGTACAGACTGCCGATGCCGCGAATGCCGAACCAACCGATCAACAGGCGCTGGCGCCCGTCGAGCAAACCACCCCAAGGCATGGCGACCACGCTCAACGGTCGGATCAGGCAAAACAACACACCGGCGATCGCCAGCGCGCGCCAGTCCCAGTGAGCCATCAGCACCACGCCGAGTAGCGTCACCAGGAACACTTCCATGGCGCGCTCCACCAGACCACCGAAGGCGAGCATGTCGCCCATCATGATGCCCGCGGCAACCTGAGTGTCTTCCAGGCTGGCGGTATCGCCATGAACGGCGTGCTGCGGCTCGACGTTCTGATGCCCGACAACCGGCTGCACCAGATGCTCGGCGGGAAGCGCGTCGTTGCCCGTGGAATTGACCTCTGCCTGACGCAGACCCAGACCCGCGGCGAACACCGACAGAAAGCCGTAGCCGTGAATCGACTCGGCCACCACATACGATAGGGCGATCAAGGCGAGGGCCAGGTAATCGTTCGGCGAAAGTGTGCTGTCGTCGTTTCTGATGCGCAGCGACAAGGTCACGCGGCCAATACCGCGTCCCATCCAATAGCCGGTGAGTAAGCCGGCGGGGACTGCCCATAGCACGCTGCGCAGCACCCAATCGCCCAGCCAGCCAGGGTTGCCGTCGTGTTGCACCAATAGCAGGCCGAGAATCACGAATGGAAAGGCGATCCCGTCATTGAGCCCGGCCTCACCCGACAAACCAAAGCGCACGCTGTCGTCGTCCCGGGCGTCGTTGACTTGCACCAGTGAGGCGAGTACCGGGTCGGTCGGTGCCAGAATCGAGCCAATCAGCACCGATGCGCCCCAAGTCAGCTGGAACGCGTAGTGCAGCAACAGACTGACGCCGGCAATGGTCAACAGCATCACCGGACCGGCCAACCCGGATGCGATCCGCCAGTTTTTATCCCTGAGCGGCGAGCGCAATTTCAGGCCGCAGACGAACAGCGAGAACAGCACCGCGACTTCCGTCAGGTGCTCCATCCAGATGGATGCGTCACTCGTGTCCAGTTTCAACAGATCGAGTCCCGCTGGCCCGATGGCGACACCCAGCACCAGGCATACCGCAGAGGTGGTCACCGGCATCCATCGCAGGTACGACGACGTCAATGCCAGTGTTAGTAGCACGGCCCCCAACACCGCCACCCAGACAATGAAACTCATGATCGGTGTTCATTGCGGGTGGGGCGGGTCTTAAGGACCGAAGTCATCAACCGACAGTCGCGCGCAGGTATTCAGGCGTCAGCAAGGTGAACCAGACCAGGATCAACTCCACCAGGATAGTGACCAGGACCAATAAGCCGACGCCCCAGACGCAAGCCGCATTCAGCAGGCCTTGTTCCTTGCGCTCGTGCATGAAGGTCGGCAGGCCAACGAACAGCAGGAAGGTCGAATAAAGGGAAGCGGCGCCCAGCACGGTGATCGCCAGCCAGCGGCTCGGGGACAGACCGGCAAT
>DQGF01000359.1:12899-14563 GCA_003525045.1 Pseudomonas sp.
GATCGCCAGCCAGCGGCTCGGGTACAGACCGGCAATGCCGGCGAGGAAAAACGGGGTCACGGTGTAGGCCGCAAAACCGATGCATTGATTAATAGTCGGCCGCGCGTCGAACGTGCGCGACATCCAGCGGATGAACAATCCCATCAGCGCCACGCCGGCGACGATGGTCACGTAGAGCAACCCACACAGTTGCAGGGCACTGGTTGCGCTGAGCTTCACTATTTCATTTTCTGCCAGGCTCCAGCCGACATAAGTGGTCCCGATAAACAGGCACACGGCGGGGATCAAGGCCAGCAGTAGTAAATGAGCGAGGTAATGGCGCGGATGCGCTTCCTCTTCCTTGCGGATATCCGTCCACGCGAAGTTCGGTTGGGTGAACAGCTTGACGATAGGTGCGGACATGACGACCTCCTGATCTGGAGCGGCCCGTGACAGGGGCCCCTTAACATATTGAGAGGCAATTTTTGCCAAGGGTTCATTTTTTTCCAGCTGACCCGGGCAGGGTCCGATAGAGGGAATGTTTGGCGTCGGCCAAGGTCAACCGAGCAGTCCCTGCCTGGGAGCACTCGATGAACGATGAATCCGGCCATACCGATTACCGCAGCCGCGACTATCCCGTGCGGGAAGACATGGCGCATCAAGTCAAGGTCTGGCGCTTCGAGCGTTGGGGCTGGTACACCCTGGTGCTGTTGATGGTATTGGCCCTGCTCGGACTGTTTTCACGCGGGCCGTTGAGCACCCGGGACGTGCATGGCAGCGATGGCAAGGTCAGGGTGCAATACGAGATGTTCCACCGCAACGGATCGACCAACCCGATGCAGATCAGCGTAATCGGTACGCCCGACGCCATGGTCGAGCTGGAATTGACCGGAGCGCTATTGGACGGCTTCAGTATCGAAAGCCTACAGCCGCAACCCCTCCGTGCGGTCAGTGCCGGGCAAGGTATGAAGCTGTGGCTGCAGACCGACGCACAGGGCCGGGCAAACCTGCATCTGACGTTACGTGGAGATGGGCTGGGACTGTTTCACAGCCGTATAACAGCGCCCGGCGCCACGCCGGTGAACTTCGATCAATTCATTTTCCCTTAGGTGAGCTATGGACTCGGTATTGCGCGCGGCCGCGATGTATCTGGCGCTGATGGTGCTGTTCAAGATCGCCGGTCGTCGCTCCCTGGCCGAGTTGACGACATTCGATTTCGTGCTGTTGATGATCATCGGTGAGGCAACGCAACAGGCGTTACTGGGTGATGACTTTTCCCTGACCAATTCGATGTTGGTCATCGTTACGTTAATTGCCATAGACGTCGGCCTGTCGCTGCTCAAACAGCGCTCGCAATGGGTGTCGCAGCTGATCGATGGCGGGCCGACGATCATCGTCGAGAACGGCAAGCTGCTGCACAAGCGCCTGCGCCACGCGCGATTGATCGAGGCCGACGTCATGGAGGCGGCACGCTCGAGCCAGGGCATCGAGACCCTGGATCAAATCAAATTCGCGATCCTTGAGCGCAACGGCAAGATTTCGGTGATCCCCCAGGAATCACCATGAACGCGCATACCTGCCGCTGTGGCGAGGGAGCTTGCTCCCGCTGGAGTGCGCAGCACTCACAAAAATCTTCAATATCCGGGAAATTTTGGGCCGCTGCGCAGCCCAGCGGGAGCAAGCTC
>DQGF01000359.1:14914-15970 GCA_003525045.1 Pseudomonas sp.
AAGCTCCCTCGCCACAGGTTTTCTCACTGACTCAAGTACTGCGTTCAGAGCATCGGTTTGCCGCCGGTAATCCCGTAACGCTGACCGGTGATGTAACTGGCTTCATCCGACGCCAGCAGCACATAGATCGGTGCCACTTCCACCGGTTGGCCCGGCCGCCCAAGCGGCGTCTGCGCGCCAAAATTCTGCACCTCTTCATCGGGCATGGTCGAGACGATCAGCGGCGTCCAGATCGGCCCCGGCGCCACGCAATTCACCCGGATGTTCTTCGAGCCCAGCATCTGCGCCAGGCCTGCGGTGAAGTTGGCGATCGCGCCCTTGGTCGTGGCGTAGGGCAGGAGGGTCGGTTTGGGCATGTCCGAATTGACCGAACTGGTGTTGATGATCGAACTGCCAGGCTGCATGTGCTTCAGCGCGGCCTGACAGAGGCGGAAAATGGCGGTGATGTTGACATCGAAGGTCATCACCCATTCGTCGTCGGGGATGTCCTCGAAGTTTTCGTGGGTCATCTGGAAGGCGGCGTTGTTGACCAGCACATCGATCCGGCCGAAGCGTTCGACCGTCTTGTCCACCAGGGCCTGGCAGTGCGCCTTTTGTGCCAGGTCGCCGGGCAGCAACAGGCATTGACGCCCGGCCTGCTCGACCCAGCGCGCGGTTTCCTGCGCATCTTCATGTTCGTTGAGGTAGGCAACGACGACATCCGCGCCTTCACGGGCGAAGGCAATGGCCACCGCGCGACCGATGCCGCTGTCGGCGCCGGTGATCAGGGCGATCTTGCCCTCCAGCCGGCCCGAGCCCTTGTAGCTCTGCTCGCCAGAGTCCGGGTAAGGCTCCATCTTTTTCTGGGAGCCGGGGACTGGCTGAGCCTGTTTCGGGAAGGGTGGTTCTGGATAGGTCTTCATTGGGAAATCTCCGTTTTCAAGGCAGAAGAGTCAAAGGGTTGACCCTGGTGATTTGTCTTGAGTTCGGTTGGATTTCAGAGGGTTTACGACATTCTAAAAAGCAACACAACTCCCTTGTGGGAGCGAGCCTGCTCGCGAAGGCGGTGTATCAGGC
>DQGF01000038.1:0-3466 GCA_003525045.1 Pseudomonas sp.
GCAGGCTCGCTCCCACAGGGGGCATGCGGTGTTCGTCACAATTGGGTTCACAACGGCTGGATGTGGGACAATACCCGTCACTTTTAGCCATACCCGAATCGATCACACCCATGAACGCCCCCCGCACACCAAGACCTGCGCGCAAGAAGCCCGAATCCGCGACCCCGGCCAAAGCCGTTGAGCCGCGTGAAAAGGCCAGCCTGCATCCGCGCAACCGCCATCAGGGTCGCTACGACTTCCCCGCGCTGATCAAAACCACGCCGGAACTGGCGAAGTTCGTGATCATCAACCCGTACGGCAAGGAAAGCATCGACTTCGCCAGCCCGGACGCGGTGCGGGTGTTCAACCGGGCGCTGCTCAAGTCCTTCTATGGCGTCGCCCATTGGGATATCCCGGCGGATTACCTGTGCCCGCCGGTTCCGGGCCGTGCCGATTACGTGCACTTCCTGGCCGACCTGCTGGCCAGCGTCAACGATGGCGAGATTCCTCGCGGTGCGCCGGTCAAGGTGCTCGATATCGGCATGGGCGCCAACTGCGTCTATCCGTTGATCGGCTACAGCGATTACCGCTGGCACTTCCTCGGCTCGGAAATCGACCCGACGGCCGTGGCCGCCGCCAAGGCGATCGTGCAGTCCAATGGGCTGAACAAAGCCATCCAGTTGCGCCTGCAAAGCAATCCCAAGCACATTCTGCTGGGCCTGCTCGAACCTGGCGAACGCTTTGACCTGACCATGTGCAACCCGCCGTTCCACGCGTCGATGGACGAGGCCTCCAAAGGCAGCGAGCGCAAATGGCGCGCGCTGGGCCGCGCCGATCCAAAACGCAAACTGCCGGTGCTGAACTTTGGCGGGCAATCGGCCGAACTGTGGTGTGAAGGCGGCGAAGCACGGTTTGTGACGCAATTGATCGCCGAGAGCGCGCATTTTCAACACAAAGTGCTGTGGTTCAGCACCCTGGTTTCAAAGGCTTCAAACCTGCCGGCGATCCAGACGGCACTGAAAAAGGCCGGCGTGCTGGAAAGCCAGGTCGTGGAAATGTCCCAGGGACAGAAGCAAAGCCGTTTCGTCGCCTGGACCTTCCAGACCAAATCCGAGCAGCAGGTCTGGCGCGAACGCTGGGCCCGTAAAAGCTGATTAACTGACCGACGTAGATCAACTGTGGGAGCGAGCCTGCTCGCGAAAGCGGTCTGACATTCAACAATGATTTTGAATGTTATGGCCCCTTCGCGAGCAGGCTCGCTCCCACAATTGGTTCAGAGGTGCTTGCGGGTCAGTCGTTGAATCGCAGACACAAAAAAACCGTGCCCGGATCGTCCGGAGCACGGTTTTTTTAACAAGTCTTACTTGTTGACAGCGTCGGTCAGGCCTTTGGCCACAACGAGCTTGATCACTTTCTTGGCAGCGATTTCGATGGCAGCGCCAGTCGAAGGGTTACGGCCGGTACGGGCAGGACGCTCGGTCACTTTCAGCTTGCCGATACCTGGCAGAGTGATTTCGCCGCCGTTTTCCAGCTGATCGGCAACGATTTGGCCCAGTTGGTCCAGAGCGTTACGCGCGGTGGTTTTTGGCGCGTCGATAGCTTCAGCGATGTCGGCGATCAGTTGGTCTTTAGTAAGAGCCATGTAGTGTTCCTTCCCTATCAAATTCATATGGATTGCAGAGTGCAGTGTCAGCCATCGAGCCCGATCTTCTGGATCCGGCACCCTCGGCCAATAACAACGGGATCGGGGTTATAGATACCGAAATCAGGGTTTGGTTCGACCTGACAAATGCTGAATGCACGCTTAACGCAGTGACTTCGCGTAAGACCGGGCAAAACTAGCACAGAGACGGGGAAATATCCGCCTCTTGCTACCCAATTGGTCAGCTTTATTGTACTAAATCTGCAAAAAACTGCATAAGCACCGTGGCAGGACTGCGAATTGCCCTTCGTGCCGCGCCAAAACCAGTGGTTGCGGTACACTGAGCGCTTTTTCGGGGAGCATGCCCTCCTCTCTACAATCAGCCGAGAAGCCCATGCCGATCCGTCATTGCATCGTCCACCTGATCGACAAAAAACCCGACGGCACACCTGCAGTTCTCCACGCCCGCAACGAAGAACTGCCCGAGTCGAGCGCCATCGAGAACATGCTTGCCGACCTCAACGAGAGTTACAACGCCAAACAAGGCAAGGCCTGGGGTTTCTTCCATGCCGAGTCCGGGGCGCATCCGTTCAGCGGCTGGCTGAAGGAATATCTCGATGGCGGCAAGGATTTCACGGCGTTCAGCCGCGTGGCGGTGGAACACCTGCAAAAACTGATGGAAGAGTCGAACCTCTCTGTGGGCGGCCACGTGCTGTTTGCGCATTACCAGCAAGGTATGACCGATTACCTGGCCATCGCGCTGCTGCACCACAGTGAAGGCGTTGCAGTGACCGAACAACTGGACGTGACCCCGTCCCGGCACTTGGATCTGGGTCAGTTGCACCTGGCGGCTCGGATCAATGTCTCCGAATGGCAGAACAACAAGCAGTCCAGGCAGTACATTTCGTTCATCAAAGGCAAGAACGGGAAAAAGGTTTCGGAGTATTTCCGCGACTTCATCGGCTGCCAGGAAGGCGTCGACGGTCCAGGCGAAACCCGTACCTTGCTCAAGGCTTTCAGCGACTTCGTCGAAAGCGAAGACCTGCCGGAAGAGTCTGCCCGCGAGAAGACCAAGACCCTGGTCGACTACGCCAGCAGCCAGGCAAAAATGGGTGAACCCATGGGCCTGGAAGAGCTCTCGGAGCTGATCGACGAAGAGCGCCCGAAGGCTTTCTACGATCACATCCGCAACAAGGATTACGGTCTGTCCCCGGAGATCCCGGCGGATAAACGTACCCTGAACCAGTTCCGCCGCTTCACGGGCCGCGCCGAAGGCCTGTCGATCAGCTTCGAAGCGCACTTGCTGGGCTCCAAGATCGAGTACGACGAAGAAGCCGGCACGCTGATCATCAAAGGCCTGCCAACCCAACTCACCGACCAGCTCAAGCGACGCAACTGATGCTGACCGGGGTCCTGAAGAAATGCCTGCTGATTCTGCTGGTGGTTGTGGTCTACCAGAACTGGGGCAAGATCGAGCGGCTATTTAATCCGACCCAGGTGGTGTCCGAGCAGACCCAGGCCAAGGCCAGGGTCGTGCTCTATGCCACCGAATGGTGTGGCTACTGCAAGCTGACCCGACGCTTTCTCGACCAGAAAGGCATTGCGTACAAGGCATTCGATATCGAGAAGGACGCCCAGGCGCGCAAGGCCTATGAGGCGCTGGGTGGTGGCGGCATTCCGATCATCGATGTGAACGGGACGCTGATTCGCGGGTATGACCCGGACGCAATCCTCGCCGCGTTGAAATAACTGCAAAACCTGTAGGAGCGAGGCTTGCCCGCGAAAAACGATGACGCGGTGTGTCAGTTAAACCGCGATATCGTTCTTCGCGGGCAAGCCTCGCTC
>DQGF01000038.1:3769-4082 GCA_003525045.1 Pseudomonas sp.
GCAAGCCTCGCTCCTACAGAGTTCAACGAGTCTCGATGCGAAACCCGAACCGCGGAAAGTGCACATGCACCACGCCGCTACGCTCGTCCTCGCGACGCAGAATCAATTCTTCGCTGCCCGCAAACAGCAACTCCCCTGCCACTGGATCAATGCCGTAATCAGTTGCGGCAATCACGACCTGCTGGCCAGCCTCAAATCCATTCGGCTCATCGAACTGCTCCTGCGGCAACGCTGCCGGCGTGGCATTGCGCGCAACCTCCAGCGCCTCCTCGGATGTCATCTCGCTGAAGGCGCCATGACCGAAGCCCATCAC
>DQGF01000038.1:4375-4893 GCA_003525045.1 Pseudomonas sp.
GCGCCATGACCGAAGCCCATCACGCGGCCCAACCATGCCGAAACCGCCGGATAAGCGTCGACCAACGGTGAAGTCACCGGCGTCGCCTTGAGGAACCACAACGGATGCGCCAGGGCAAAGTCGGCTATCGATGGCTCGCCAAACAGAAAATCGCCTTGCTCGCGCTGCAGCTGCTGCTCCAGGCGCGCCATCAGCGTCGGCCATTGATGCCGGGCCTGTTCGGCCGACAAGCGTGTGGCGCTGCCACCACTGAACAACCCCGCGCGATCGGCGATGAACGCCTTGATCGCTTCCGGTGACATATTACCGAAGCGTACGGCGATCGATTCCGGCTGAAACACCAGGCTGACCGCATGCTGGAACACCACCAAGTCCGCCCAGGCGGCAAATGTCGCGACGATCATTTCCTGGCCTTCCGGAAAGAACGCCGGCAAGGCTTTTTCCAGTTCCAGTCGACGAGCGATCAATGCGGTGTCGCAATAAATATCAGCGCCGATCTGCAACACCGGCGTCTTGCG
>DQGF01000038.1:5240-8433 GCA_003525045.1 Pseudomonas sp.
ATCTTCACCGAGCGCCAGGACAGCCCCTTGAAGCCCAACAGCAAGCGGGCCTTTTCGGCAAATGGGGACGTCGGGTAATGATGAAGAATCAACTCTGACATGCTCGGCTCCGCCGCACGGATAAGGAATCCGCAGCTTAGCGCGCAATCCACACGCAGCCCACCCATCTGCCTGATGGGAACTTATCAGTCAGATTGATAAGTCCGCAGTGACGCTCGCCACCAGGCATTCCTTGGCGCTTTTCTTGAGTTTTTTGATCAGCCGCTCCTGCCGCAGGGCTTCGCTTCTGTCGCGGCAGGCTTCGGTATAAACCAATGCCACGGCAGGACTGGACAGAAAAAACCGCGCGCCCTTGCCATTCTGGTGAGCGGCGAAGCGGCGGACGGGGTCGTCGCTGATCCCGCAATAGAGTGAACCGTTGGCCGCCCGCACGAGGTAGACGAACCAGGGTTTGCTCACCGGCGTATCGGCGTCGACAGGATTTTCGCTGAGGGTGGTCACGTAACGATCATGGCTTGAAGGGAAACAAGCCGCGATCTTATCAGCGACTGGCCTGGAATGCCTTCAGCCCCTTCAACGCCTGAGCGCGAACGGCGTTTCTCACCGCTGGCGTCCAGCCCAACAGCAGCCCTTTGAAACCCAGGGCCTGTCGGGACCAGGTCCACATATCGAAGCTATCGTGATGCTCGCAAATCTTGCCGTCGCGAAAAACGAAGCGCGCCTGGATATCGTTGACCACGATGTTGCCAGTCTGGTTGAACAGGTACGTCGCCACCCAGTGGGCGCTGCCGGTGCGGTCATCGCTACGTACGTTATCGAATGTCAGGGAAAAGTCCTTCGCCCGGGTAGTGAGCATGCGCCACATGTCGCCAGCATCGCGACCGTGCAGCTCGCCGAACGCCGGATCACTGAACACCACGTCGTCGGTGTAGCAGGCGCTCATGGCCTCGGCATCCAGCCGTTGGAAGGCTTGGTAGAACTGGGTGATCAATGCGCTATGGGCATCACTCATGGGCAGGCTCCCCGGGTTTGCAATGTGACTTCGGAAGATTGCCTGCACGATAGTCAACAAAAGCGCGGAACACTATCGGCATTCGTGGGCCGAATACCGACAGTGTGCGGGCGTCAGACCTTTTCGCTTTCGACCTGAACGTACAGCGAACGCCCGGCACCAAGACCGGCGATGATCGCGCCAAGGCCGATGACGCCGAAAATCCAGCCCAGGGCATCCCAGCCACCGGTCCAGTCATGCACGATGCCGACTGCGAACGGCCCCATGGACGCCAGGGTGTAACCAAAACCTTGGGCCATGCTCGACAGGTTCGCTGCCACATGGGCATCCCGCGAGCGCAGCACTATCAGCGTCAACGCCAGGCTGAATGCACCGCCCTGCCCCAGACCCAACAGGATCGCCCAGCCCCACAAGCCTTCGATCGGTGCATAGAGGCAACCGAACAGACCACCGAGGGCCAGCGCCATGACGATCACGATCGCCAGGCGCTGATCCTTGCCGCGAGTCGCCAGCCAAGGTGCGGCCAGGGAGCTGGCCAACTGGATGATCACCGAACCCGACAGCACCAGGCCGGCCTGGGTCGGGGTCAGGCCGCGACCGATCAGGATCGATGGCAACCAGCCGAACACGATGTAGGACAGGGACGATTGCAGGCCCATGTACAGGGTTACTTGCCAGGCCAGTCGATCGCGCAACAAACCGCGAACCCGATAGGCGACGTGATGCGCGCCGTGTTTCTGCCCGACTTGCGGCAACCAGAAGATCGCCGCGACCAACGTCGGAATGACCCAGAAGCCGAGGCCCAATGCCCAGCTCTTGTCGAAATGCTCGCTCAACGGTACGGTTGCGCCCGCTGCCATCGCGGCGCCCAGACACAGGGCCATGGTGTAGACGCCGGTCATGGTGCCGGCGTGTTTCGGGAAGTCGCGCTTGATGATACCCGGCAGCAAAACACCGATGACACCGATGCTGGCGCCGGCCAGCACGCTGCCGGCAAACAGACCGACCTCTGCGAACAAGCTGCGCAGAATGATACCGCCAGCAAGCATTAGCAAAATCCCCAACACCACCCGCTCGGCACCAAACCGTCGCGCCAGCACGGGCGCCAGCGGTGCAAACAAGCCAAGGCACAGCACCGGTAACGTCGTCAGCAACCCGGCCTGTGCCGCGGACAAGCCGAGGGTCTTCGAGACCTCGCTGAGCATTGGCGCAATGCTCGACAGCGCCGGGCGCAGGTTCAGTGCCACCAGAATCAGGCCCAGCAACAATAGCCACGGACGGCGCAGGATCGGGTGACTTTGCTGGACCGTTTCGTCATCGGCCTCGGCGTCGATCAGCAGTTCTTCGAGCTCAGCCGTGCGCTTGGCTTGAGTGAGGTGGCTTTTGCTGGACATGACATGCTCGGTTTCAAGGTTCATTGATCAACTGCCTCGACAAGGCTTTGGCCCGCTCCGGGTCGCGCTGCTCGACGGCATCGAGCAATTCGATATGCAGGTCGAACACTTCCTGGCGTCGCGGACTGATGTTCAAGGTCTGGCGCAAATGCGCGCCGACGATGCTGGAGAAATAGCGATACAACTCGCTGAGCGTCGGGTTGTGCGCGGCATCCACCAGACGCCGGTGGAACACCAGATCACAGGCGATGTAGGTGTCGAGATCACCGTGGTAGTGACTGCCACTGACGCCCAACGCCTCGCGCAACGCCATAAGGTCTTCATCGGTGCGGCGCAACGCAGCCAGGCCGATCGCCTCGACTTCAAGGATGTGCCGGGTCTCCCGGGCTTGCTCATGGGAGCAACGGGACAACGCTTTCATGGTGTCCAACGGGTCAACCACCGCCCGCAGGTAGCTGCCGTCGCCCTGGCGGATTTCGATCAAACCGGAAAACGCCAACACGCGCATGGCTTCACGCACGGTGTTGCGGCTGATGCCCAGTTCTGCGGACAGCTCCGGTTCGGTGGGCAAGCGTTGGCCGACCGTCCAGACGCCTTCGGTGATACGCAAACGCAACTGATCCAAGGCCTGATCAACCAAGGATCGTTTAATCAAAGGAGAGATTTCTGACATGAGAGTCGCCCTTTCATCCAATCATAGGATGAATTTTCTGACATCTTAGTCAGCTTTGTTCGACAGGGCAACCCATTGGATGGAGCGCAATACAATCCCCTGTGGGAGCGAGCC
>DQGF01000160.1:0-128 GCA_003525045.1 Pseudomonas sp.
CGAAGCCATCGCCAAGGCCGTGGCCGGTTATGCGCCGCGCGAGATCCCGGACATTCCCAAGGCCTGCCGCCTGTCGGGCCTGGAACCCTTCACCATCGATCGCAGCTCGCTGTTCGTCAACGTCGGCG
>DQGF01000160.1:445-569 GCA_003525045.1 Pseudomonas sp.
GGCGAGCGCACCAACATCACCGGTTCCGCCAAGTTCGCGCGGCTGATCCGTGACGACAACTACACCGAAGCCCTGGAAGTCGCCCTGCAGCAGGTCGAAGCCGGCGCCCAGGTGATCGACATCA
>DQGF01000160.1:871-1838 GCA_003525045.1 Pseudomonas sp.
TCGACGTCAACATGGACGAAGGGATGCTCGATTCGAAGAAGGCCATGGTGACCTTCCTCAATCTGATTGCCGGCGAGCCGGACATCTCCCGCGTGCCGATCATGATCGACTCCTCCAAATGGGAAGTGATCGAGGCCGGCCTGAAGTGCATCCAGGGCAAGGGCATCGTCAATTCGATCAGCATGAAGGAAGGCGTCGAGCAGTTCATTCATCACGCCAAACTGTGCAAGCGCTACGGTGCCGCAGTCGTCGTAATGGCCTTCGACGAAGCCGGCCAGGCCGACACCGAAGCGCGCAAGAAAGAGATCTGCAAACGCTCCTACGACATTCTGGTCAACGAAGTCGGCTTCCCGCCGGAAGACATCATCTTCGACCCGAACATCTTCGCCGTGGCCACCGGTATCGAAGAACACAACAACTACGCTGTGGACTTCATCAATGCCTGTGCCTATATCCGTGACGAACTGCCGTATGCCCTGACCTCGGGCGGCGTGTCCAACGTGTCGTTCTCGTTCCGCGGCAACAACCCGGTGCGCGAGGCGATTCACTCGGTGTTCCTGCTGTACGCGATCCGCAACGGCCTGACCATGGGTATCGTCAACGCCGGTCAGCTGGAGATCTACGACCAGATCCCGGCCGAACTGCGTGACGCCGTGGAAGACGTGGTGCTCAACCGCACGCCGGAAGGCACCGACGCCCTCCTCGCCATTGCCGACAAGTACAAGGGCGATGGCAGCGTCAAGGAAGCCGAGACCGAAGAGTGGCGCGGCTGGGATGTCAACAAGCGCCTGGAACACGCACTGGTCAAGGGCATCACCACCCACATCGTTGAAGACACCGAAGAATCGCGCCAGTCCTTCGCCCGACCGATCGAAGTGATCGAAGGCCCGCTGATGTCCGGCATGAACATCGTCGGCGACTTGTTCGGCGCCGGCAAAATGTTCTTGCCGCAGGTGGTGAAATCCGC
>DQGF01000160.1:2156-2281 GCA_003525045.1 Pseudomonas sp.
CGCGTGATGAAGCAGGCCGTGGCCCACCTGATCCCGTTCATCGAACTGGAAAAAGGCGACAAACCGGAAGCCAAGGGCAAGATCCTCATGGCCACGGTCAAAGGCGACGTGCACGACATCGGCAA
>DQGF01000160.1:2596-4058 GCA_003525045.1 Pseudomonas sp.
ATCGGCAAGAACATCGTCGGCGTGGTGCTGGGCTGTAACGGCTATGACATCGTCGACCTCGGGGTGATGGTCCCTGCGGAGAAGATCCTGCAAGTGGCCAAGGAGCAGAAGTGCGACATCATCGGCCTGTCCGGTCTGATCACGCCTTCGCTGGATGAAATGGTCCATGTGGCCCGCGAGATGCAGCGTCAGGATTTCCATTTGCCGCTGATGATCGGTGGCGCGACCACCTCCAAAGCCCACACGGCGGTGAAGATCGAACCGAAATACAGCAACGACGCGGTGATCTACGTCACCGACGCCTCCCGCGCCGTGGGCGTGGCGACCCAGTTGCTGTCCAAGGAATTGAAACCGGCCTTCGTCGAGAAGACCCGCCTGGAATACATCGAGGTCCGCGAGCGCACCGCCAACCGCAGCGCCCGCACCGAACGCCTGAGCTACCCGGCCGCGATCGCCAAGAAGCCGCAGTTCGACTGGAGCACCTACACGCCTGTCAAGCCGACCTTCACCGGCGCCAAGGTGCTGGACAACATCGACCTCAAGGTGTTGGCCGAATACATCGACTGGACGCCGTTTTTCATCTCCTGGGACCTGGCCGGCAAGTTCCCGCGCATCCTCAAGGATGAAGTGGTCGGTGAAGCGGCGACCGCGCTGTATGCCGATGCCCAGGAAATGCTCGCCAAACTGATCGACGAGAAACTGATCAGCGCCCGCGCGGTGTTCGGTTTCTGGCCGGCCAACCAGGTGCGTGACGACGACATTGAAATCTACGGCGATGACGGCAAGCCAATGGCCAGGCTGCATCACCTGCGTCAGCAGATCATCAAGACCGACGGCAAGCCGAACTTCTCCCTGGCCGACTTCGTGGCCCCGAAGGACAGCGAAGTGACCGACTACGTGGGCGGTTTTATCACCACCGCGGGAATCGGTGCCGAGGAAGTGGCGAAGGCCTATCAGGACGCTGGCGACGATTACAACTCGATCATGGTCAAGGCCCTGGCCGACCGCCTGGCCGAGGCGTGTGCCGAATGGTTGCACCAGCAGGTGCGTAAAGACTATTGGGGTTACGCCAAGGACGAGACGCTCGACAATGAAGCGCTGATCAAAGAGCAATACACCGGCATCCGCCCTGCTCCGGGCTATCCGGCGTGCCCGGATCACACCGAGAAAGGCACGCTGTTTGCGTTGCTCGACCCTGAGGCCAGCGAAATGCAGGCCGGTCGCAGCGGTGTGTTCCTTACCGAGCACTACGCGATGTTCCCGGCGGCGGCGGTCAGCGGTTGGTACTTCGCTCACCCGCAAGCGCAGTACTTCGCCGTGGGCAAGATCGACAAGGACCAGGTGCAGAGTTACACGTCGCGCAAAGGCCAGGAGTTGAGCGTAACCGAGCGCTGGCTGGCGCCGAACCTGGGTTACGACAACTAAGTAGATCAACTCGGTCAAATGTGGGAGCAACTGTCTT
>DQGF01000448.1:0-3445 GCA_003525045.1 Pseudomonas sp.
GATCATTACGCAGCTCAGACTGTGGCGGGTCGACGCGTAACCGCCGACAAAACCGTGGCTGTTGCCGTAAACACGGCAGCCCTGGTGGGTGCTGAGGGTGGTGCCGTCGGCGTTCTTGATCCGGCTGTCGGCGGAAAACGCCGCCGCTTCACAGCTCAAGGCCATCTCGATGGCTTGTTCCGGGGTGATGTCCCACTGATGGAACAGGTCGAAATCCTGCAGATCCTTGGCCATCAGCGCGGCATCGGCCAGGCCTGCGGCTTCATCTTCCGAGGTGTGTTTGGCGATGGCCAGTGCGGCAGCGACGGTCTCGCGAATCGCCTCGGGGCCACTGGCCGACGTGCTCGCCGAACCTTTGCGCTGGCCAACATACAACGTGATGCCAAAGCCCTGATCGCGGTTGAATTCTACGGTTTCGACTTCACGCTGACGCACCGTCGTGGACAGGCCCTGCTCCAGGGACACCGCCACTTCACAGGCACTGGCACCCTGACGCTTGGCTTCAGCGATGATCTGCTCGACTTGTTCTTGCAGTGCCGGCAACGCTTGTGGGCCGACGCTTTCAACTGCACTCATGCTGTTCTCCACTCAAATTCTGCTTTCGGCTGGGGCCTTCGAGCGACCGGGCCGGACAAGCGGCCCCCGACTGGTTATCATGGCGGCGTTTCTTTGCGGACGGCCACCATGGTTGATTCTTACGACGACTCCCTCGATACGGGAGAAAAAAGCAAATCCCAGGTTAAACGCGAGCTGCATGCTCTGGTTGACCTCGGCGAGCGCCTTACAACGCTCAAGCCTGACTTGCTGGCAAAACTGCCGTTGACCGACGCTATGCGCCGGGCC
Organism: Pseudomonas sp.; assembly: GCA_003525045.1. Lineage (GTDB taxonomy): Bacteria > Pseudomonadota > Gammaproteobacteria > Pseudomonadales > Pseudomonadaceae > Aquipseudomonas. Next base: position 844 of record DQGF01000448.1, read on the forward strand.
CTGGCCGATGCGCCAAAGCACACCGCGAATATCGCGCGTAAACGGCACCTCATGTTTATCGGCAAACTGATGCGCGACCAGGACACTGACGCCATTCTGACTCTGCTCGATCAACTCGATGCCTCCACTCGGCAGTACAACGAACGTTTCCATGGCCTGGAACGCTGGCGCGATCGCTTGATCGCGGGCGACGACGGCGTCCTGGAGAAGTTCGTGCTCGACTACCCGGAGGCTGATCGTCAGCAACTGCGCTCCCTGATCCGTCAGGCCCAGCACGAACTGGCGACCAACAAGCCACCGGCATCGAGCCGTAAAATCTTCAAGTACATCCGTGAGCTGGACGAGACTCAACGCGGTCTGCGCTGAGCCCTCGATCGGGTGAGTTGCTGCGCAACTCACCCGAAGCTCCATCCCTTATGATCCTGTGCCACCCACAGTGATCGCATCGATTTTCAGCGTTGGCTGGCCGACACCCACCGGCACCGACTGCCCATCCTTGCCACACGTCCCCACACCGCTGTCCAGCGCCAGATCGTTACCGACCATCGACACCTTGCTCATGGCTTCCGGCCCGTTGCCGATCAACGTCGCGCCCTTGACCGGGGCGGTGATCTTGCCGTCCTCGATCAGGTATGCCTCGCTGGTGGAGAACACGAACTTGCCACTGGTGATGTCCACCTGACCGCCGCCGAGGTTGGCGCAGTAGATGCCCCTCTTCACCGAGGCGATGATTTCTGCCGGATCACTTTCGCCCGCCAGCATGTAGGTGTTGGTCATGCGCGGCATCGGCAGGTGCGCGTAGGATTCACGGCGACCGTTACCGGTGCGGGCCACGCCCATCAGACGCGCATTGAGCTTGTCCTGCATGTAGCCCTTGAGTACGCCGTTTTCGATCAGCGTGGTGCACTCGGTCGGAGTGCCTTCATCGTCGACATTCAAGGAACCACGGCGACCGGCCAGCGTGCCGTCATCGACAATGGTACAAAGTTTGGATGCAACCATCTCGCCCATGCGCCCGCTGTAGGCGGAGCTGCCCTTGCGGTTGAAATCGCCTTCCAGACCGTGGCCGACCGCTTCGTGCAACAGCACGCCGGACCAGCCCGAACCCAGCACCACCGGCAACGTACCGGCCGGCGCAGGAATCGCTTCAAGATTGACCAGCGCCTGACGCAGCGCTTCACGGGCGTAGCCCATGGCACGGTCATCGCCGAGGAAATAACGGTAATCGGTACGACCGCCACCGCCATGACCACCGCGCTCACGGCGACCGTTCTGCTCGACGATCACACTGACATTGAAACGCACCAGTGGTCGCACATCCGCCGCCAGGCCGCCGTCGGTGGAAGCCACCAGGATGCGTTCCCAGACACCGGCCATACTCACGGTCACTTGCTGGATACGCGGATCGAGGGCGCGGGTCGCGACATCGATGCGCTTGAGCAATTCGACTTTCTCGGCACGGCTCATCACTTCCAGCGGATTGTCCGGCCCGTACAACTGGGCAACGTCCTGAGTGGTGAAGGCCTGTACGCTGCCGTTCTGCCCGGCACGGGAAATCGAACGAGCCGCGCGAGCCGCCGCGCCCAAGGCTTCCAGAGTGATGGCATTGCTGTAGGCAAAACCGGTTTTTTCACCCGACTGCGCCCGCACACCGACGCCCTGGTCGAGGTTGAAGCTGCCTTCCTTGACGATCCCGTCTTCCAGCGCCCAGGACTCGGAAATCTGCCCCTGAAAATACAGGTCGGCAGCATCGATGCCCGGACCGGCCAGGTCTCCGAGCACCCCTTGCAGGCTCTCGATCGTTACGCCACCGGGCGCCAGGAGGTGTTCACTGACTGAGGACAACAACTCGCTCATATTCTTTACGCCTTAAATTCGTCGTTCCGGGCAGGTCGCTGTGCGCCCTGCGAGAAAAAGCGCCGGTGATTGGACACCGGCATCCGCGCCCTGATGGACGCCTGTTCGCTGCTATCGCGTTCGGCCAGCAGCACGGCCTCGCCTTGATCCTGTTGTGCCAGTACCCGCCCCCAGGGGTCGATGATTGCCGCATGCCCCCAAGTTTCCCGTGGCCCCGGATGAGTGCCTCCCTGGGCGGCCGCGAGCACATAACATTGTGTTTCGATGGCCCGTGCGCGAATCAGCACATCCCAATGGGCCGCGCCGGTCACCGCGGTAAAGGCCGACGGCGCGGTAATCAACTCCGCGCCGGCAGCACGCAATTCGCTGTACAACTCTGGAAATCGCAAGTCGTAACACACCGTCAGGCCGACTCGACCGACGGGCGTGTCCGCCACCACCACACCGCTGCCATAAGCATAGTCATCGGATTCGCGATAACGCCCGCGATTGTCCGCCACGTCCACGTCAAACAAATGCAGCTTGTCGTAGCGCGCCACCGTCTCGCCCTGGTCGTTGACCAGCAACGAGCAGGCATGCACTTTCGCCGTCGGTTGATCCACCGGCGGCAGCGGCAACGTGCCGGCCACTATCCATAAGTTGAGGTCACGTGCGGTCTGTTTCAACCATGGCAGGATCGGCCCTTCGCCCGATGCCTCGGCGCGACCGATGTCAGCAACGTCGCGACGACCCATGGCGGCGAAGT
>DQGF01000448.1:3710-3916 GCA_003525045.1 Pseudomonas sp.
CCGGCGCGGCCGATGTCGGCAATGTCGCGACGGCCCATGGCGGCGAAGTTTTCCGGCAGCACAGCCAGTGTCGCGCCACCGGTCGCCGCCTGCTCGAGCAAACGACGGGCCTGAGCCAGGTTGGCCAGCACATCGCTCTGGCTGACCATTTGAATCACCGCTACAGACATGATTTTTTCCTAATCTGGAATCAACGCATACCTGTA
>DQGF01000448.1:4252-12082 GCA_003525045.1 Pseudomonas sp.
GCTTGCTCGCGATGGACGTTAACGATAACGCGTGTTATCTGGATAAACGCGTTGCCCTTACGTTTTTCGCGAGCAAGCTCGCTCCTACAGGGTTGCGTCGCTACGGCCATGCTACTCCATCGGGCCAGGGACATGATTTCAAAAAGGCTTGTCGAAGGTGATTTTCGGATCTTTCCACGGCCCTTTGACGCTGTACTTCACACTGGCGAAACGCGCCACGCGATCACCGATCAGCTTGTCGATCAGGAACAGCGCCCCGCCAATGGCCGGTGCGCCAACGATCAGAGCGGCAATCGGCAAGTTGTTGGTCACCGGCAAGGTCACCAGCAACTTGGCATCCACCTTGTCCCCCACCAGATCCAGGGTGCCGTTGAGTTCAAGATTGCTCGACGGACCGGTCAGCAGGATGGGTTCACGGGTTACATACACACCGTTGGTCGCCACCAGCAGGCCTTTGACCCGGTCATAACTCAGGCCTTTGCCAAACAGGTCGGAGAAGTCCAGGCGCAGACGGCGGCCAATGGAGTTGAAATTGAGCAGGCCAAAGACTCGCAACGCCTGTGCACTGCCCTCGACCTCAACGAACTGACCTTTATTCAACGAAGCATCGAGGGTTCCGGAAAAGCGCTTGGTGGCCAACCAGGCGGGTGAGCCAGGCCAGCGACCGTCGACGTCCATATGGAAATTTTCACTGGTGACGCTCGGCGCAAAGCCCCAACCTTTGAGCACATCCGCGAGGTTCTTGCCACTGACCCGGCCTTTGAACCAGCTGTTGGAGGAACCGGGCGTGCCTTCCCAACCGCCGTTACCCTGCAACAGAATGCCCTTGAGGCCCAGATCCAGCGTATTGAGCGCAATGCCCTTGGCGGTCGGACGAACTTTCAGCGACCAGCCACCCACCAGATCCTGTCCCTGGAACAGTTGATTGATGGTGATATCCAGCGCCGGGATTTTTGTCGGGTCTACCGCGGCGAGCGGATCCGGCGAGTTTTCGTCCGCCAGCACCGTCGGATCCGGTGCCGGCAAACGTACGTATTGCAGATTGATCGCAATCGGCGCGGCTTTGGCATCGGGGACGCTGGCGCCGCCCTTGACCTGCTGACTGTCGAGTTGCAAGGCCCACGCGCCCGGTTTGCGGTTCAACTGCACGGAAGCCTGATCGAGGGTGGTACCGACACCGCTGAGCTTGCCGACCTTGAAGTCCACGCTGCTGAGCAACTGTTTGGCGCTGCCGCCCGGGTCCTGGCCGGCGTATTTGTCCAGCAGGTCCTTCCACGGGCCGATATCCAGTTCCGACAGCGCGCCGCGCACCCGCAGGCCTTTGGCACCGGGCAGCACCGCATTGCCGCCACCGAGGATCAACTCACCGCGACCGTCGGCAAAATTGCCGGGCGGTGCCGCGAAGGTGAAGTTGGCCAGCTCACCATGGTTGACCCAGTAGCGCCGCTCCGGACCTTGCAGGGTCATACGGAAGGTGGTGTCGCGGCCGACATCGGCCGCCAGGCCGAACGGCGCGGGCAAATCGACCGCCACACCTTTGAGACTGGAACTGACCATCAATTGACTGTCAGCCCCCTCAAGGTTCAATTGCAGCTGATAGGGAATCAAGCCGGACACTGGCAACGGCTGGGTGACGCTCAACCAGTCAGTGAGTTTTTTGACCTCGACCTGACCCGATGCGGCAACGCGAGTCTTGAGGTTGCCCGGGCTGCCATCGGCGAAAATCTGCGCGGTGACCGGTTTGTCGAAGGCACGCGCGGTAATGTTCTGCCCGCTCAAGCCCTTGGCGCTGTCGAAACGGAAATCGCCCTTGAGCTGGGTCAGCTCCAGGGTCGGCTCGGCCAGTTTCAAGCGGGCCTTGGCGGTCTTGAAGTCGACGAGGATCTTCGGCTGTTCACCTTTGGCCAGCGGGATATCCAGTTTCAGTTTGCCCTGCAGATCGCCCTCGCCTTCCCAACCGGCAAAGGTCTCGGCAGTGCCGATCGGTGCTTGCTGAAGAATCTTCAGGCCATCGCCCAAGCCGCCGGCGAACGCACCGTCGAGGAACAGGTGGCTGGCTTGCCCGGCAGGTACGTGGGGAATGTTGACGTAGATGTCGCGCACCTGGGTGTCGAGCAACTGGCCCTTGCTGGCCAGGATCCGCACTCCGCTGTCTTCGACGAACACGTCCCCCGTGACCTTGCTGACATGTGGCCAGCCCGGCTGGAATGCCAGCTCGGCGTCGTGCACCTTGAAAAACAGGCTAATGCTGCGATCCGCATCCGCGGCGCCTTTGTTCAGCGAACCCTGATACTGGAAGAACCCCTGATCCACTGCACCTTTGAGAATCGCCGTACGCAGCCATTCGTCCAGCGCCGGGCTGAGCATTGTCGGCAGGTACTTGGCCGTGTACTTGCCATCGCCATCCACCAGACCGACCCGCAGGTCCATGTAGTCTTCCTGGGTATGATCAAAATGCAGGCGGATCAGGAAATCGCCAGCGATCTTGCCCTCTTCGCCCAGCACCTTCAGGTAGGGCGCAACCAGAGTGAAGCCTTCTTTGTCGAGCTTCCAGGTCAAGGTTGCGTTGGCCTGGATGTATTGCCAGGGCTTGGCGAAGATCGGGTCCAGGTGCAGGGAAAAATCCTTGCTGTCCATGCGCAACTCGCCGCGCCCAAGGTCACCACTGATGCTGCCGCTGACATTACGCGCCGCCGGAGCGCCGTGGTAGGCGTCGAAGCCAACCCGATCCAGGTTGGCAGCGAAGCTGAACTTGCTGTCGTCGGTGGCGTTGGGCCGGAAATCGATCAGTACATTGCGCAAACCACCGGTCACCTTCAGCCGCTCCACCGCCGCGGCAACACCCTGGGGCAGTGGTCCCAAAGCATTCAGCAAGGGTGTGAGCGGGGTGAGGTCGAGGCGGTCGGCTTGTAGATGCCAGAGTTCTTCGGTCTTGTCGGTGGCCACGCGCTGCTTGAGTTGCAGGTGCGATTCCCAGCGGGTCTCACCGAGGTTCATGGCCAGGGAATCCAGGGTCACCAGGACACCTTCGGCACTGCGTTGGAAATAACCGTTGAGCGCCAGATTGTTGATCTGGATCGGCTTGCGCTCGGCGTAGGCCCCTTTGAGTTGCGGCGCATTCAAACGGACTGCAGCGCTTTGCAGGGCCCCTTTGTTCCAGTCCAGCCAAAGCTCGCCACCCGCCTTGATCTCGGAGAAATTCCACTGCTGGGTCAGGCGCTCCGGCAGCCATTTCGCCCAATCGCTTTGTGGCAGGCTCAGATAGGCATCCGCCTCGCCATCCTTCCACTGACTGGGGCGAATACGGGTCCGCAGACTCATGGCCACCGGTTGGCCGTCGGGCAGGGTCAGGCGGGCGTCGAGTTGCTGCCGGGAGGCACCGGTTTTCAGACTCAAGCCAACGTAAGTCAGGGTCAGCGGTGGCTGATCCAGTGGCTGCAAGGTGACCTGGCTGTCGAGCACTGACAGTTGCTGAACCATCTGCATGCGATTGAGCAACTGTTCTGGATCAAGCGGCTGATCCTGCTGTACCGGCAGGCCTTCCAGCGCCCAGTGACCGTCTTCGCCTTCCTTGAGGCTGATCTTCAGGCCATTGAGTTCCAGGTGAGCGATGCGCACCTCCCGTGCCAGCAGGCTGGCCCAGAGATCCGGCACCGCACGCACCTGATCCAGACGCAGGGCATTGGCGCCCTCGCCGACCATGACATCGTGAGCCAGCAGAATCGGCGCGAAACCGCTCCAGTTGCCTTCCAGTTCGCCGATATGCAGCGGCATGCCCAAGGCGGTACCGGCTTTGGTTTCGACTTCGGCGCGGTATTCGGCCACCAGAGGTGTCAACTCCCGGCCGAGACTGACGTAAAGTGCCATCAGCACCAGAACCAACGCGCACAGGCCCAGACCCCAGCGGGTCAGTGCGGCCAATAGGCGTGTCAGACGGTCCATGTCAGTTGGCTCCTATGGCAAAAGTGCTGCAAAAAGCTGAGGCCAGCTGTTTTAGTCGGATGGAAACACAGCGATTCAGAGCAGCACCACGTCGTATTGCTCCTGGGAATACATGGTTTCCACCTGGAACCGAATGGTGCGTCCGATAAAACCTTCCAGCTCGGCGACATTGCCCGATTCCTCATCGAGCAAACGGTCGACGACTTTCTGGTTCGCCAATACACGATAGCCTTCCGCCTGATAGGCGCGCGCCTCACGGAGGATTTCGCGGAAGATTTCGTAGCAAACGGTTTCCGGCGTCTTCAGCTTGCCGCGACCCTGGCAGCTGCTGCAGGGTTCGCACAGCACTTGCTCCAGACTTTCGCGGGTACGCTTGCGGGTCATCTGCACCAGGCCCAACTCGGTGATACCGATAATGTTGGTCTTGGCGTGATCGCGCTCCAGTTGTTTTTCCAGCGTGCGCAGCACCTGACGCTGGTGCTCTTCATCTTCCATGTCGATGAAGTCAATGATGATGATCCCGCCCAGATTGCGCAGGCGCAGCTGACGGGCAATAGCGGTCGCAGCTTCGAGATTGGTCTTGAAGATGGTTTCTTCGAGGTTGCGATGACCGACGAAGGCCCCGGTGTTGACGTCAATGGTGCTCATGGCTTCCGCCGGATCCACCACCAGGTATCCGCCGGACTTCAGCGGCACTTTACGCTCAAGGGCTTTCTGGATTTCGTCTTCGACGCCGTACAGGTCGAAGATCGGCCGTTCGCCGGGGTAATGCTCCAGGCGATCGGCGATTTCCGGCATCAGTTCGGCGACGAATTGCGTGGTTTTCTGGAAGGTCTCGCGGGAATCGATGCGGATCTTCTCGATCTTCGGGCTGACCAAGTCACGCAGGGTGCGCAGTGCCAGGCCGAGGTCCTCGTAAATCACACTCGGCGCACTGATGGTCTTGATCTGGTCGTTGATCTGATCCCAGAGCCTGCGCAGGTAGCGGATGTCCATGAGAATTTCATCGGCGCCAGCACCTTCGGCGGCGGTGCGCAGGATGAAACCGCCGGCTTCCTTGATGCCTTCCTTGGCCACGCAATCGGTGACCACTTGCTTGAGGCGCTCGCGCTCGGCTTCGTCTTCGATCTTCAGCGAAATACCAACGTGGGCAGTGCGCGGCATGTACACCAGATAGCGCGAAGGAATCGACAGCTGGGTTGTCAGGCGTGCGCCTTTGGAACCAATCGGATCCTTGGTGACTTGCACCACCAGGCTCTGGCCTTCATGGACCAGCGCACTGATGCTCTCGACCGTCGGGCCTTCGCGCAAGGAAATTTCCGAAGCGTGAATGAACGCCGCGCGGTCCAGGCCGATGTCGACGAAAGCGGCCTGCATGCCCGGCAATACCCGAACGACTTTGCCTTTATAGATGTTGCCGACGATGCCGCGCTTTTGCGTGCGTTCGACGTGAACCTCTTGCAGGACACCGTTTTCAACCACCGCCACGCGCGATTCCATCGGCGTGATGTTGATCAGGATCTCTTCACTCATGGCAGGGTCTCGTTCAGGCATTTTCACGATAATGGCCGCATCTTCTCAGTACGACGCTCAGCGCGCGTTAAGGGTTTGCCAACAGGGTATGCCGAAATGGCCGAGCAGCTCGAAGGTTTCGCACAGCGGCAATCCGACCACCGCCGAGTAGCTTCCATTCAGCTGGGCGACAAACACCGCGCCCAGTCCTTGAATGCCATAGCCGCCGGCCTTGTCCCGCGGTTCGCCGCTGGCCCAATAGGCCGCCGCTTCGTCGCGACTGATGCTGCGAAAACGTACCAGACTGCGCACCACGCGAGACTCGCAACGCTCACCCTCAAGCACCGCAATCGCCGTCAGGACTTCATGCTCTCGACCGGACAGCATCATAAGCATGGCGCAAGCTTCAACTTCATCAACCGGCTTGCCGAGAATTTTCCCGTCCAGGACAACGGCGGTGTCGGATCCCAGCACGCAAAAATCTGCCTCGGACACGACGGTCCGCCGCCCGGCCTCGGCCTTGCCGCGCGCGAGGCGCTCGACATAGGCCGACGGGGATTCATCTTTTAAAGGGGTTTCATCGATGTCCGCATTGATGGCGGAAAACGGCACGCCGATCTGCGTGAGCAGTTCACGCCGACGCGGCGAGCCTGAGGCGAGGTAAAGCTTTTTCATCAAGACATCTCCCTGTCTACTGCAGGCGCGGGCAAATGCCTGACCGAATTAATTGATTCTGTAACGTCGACGCAAACCGCGCAAACCGTAGCTGACCCATGGCCAGAGCAACGCACTGACCAATGCCGGCAGGACCAGCGCCAGTGTCGGCTGACGGTTGCCGGTCAGGGCGCTGAGCCATAGTTGTACCAGCTGTGCGAGGCCGAAGATCACCAGGATCACCAGGCTCTGCTGCCACATCGGGAACATGCGCAGGCGTTGTTGCAGCGCCAGCACCAGGTACGTGATGAGTGTCAGGATCAACGCATTCTGGCCCAGCAGCGTGCCATAGAGCACGTCTTCAGCCAGGCCCAGGCACCACGCGGTCACCATGCCGACTTTCTGCGGCAGCGCCAACGCCCAGAACGCCAGCAGCAAGGCGAGCCACAGTGGTCGCAGAATTTCCATGAATTGCGGCAACGGCGAAACGCTGAGCAGCAGGCCGATGGCAAACGTCAACCAAACTATCCAGCCGTTTCGGGAGGCGGTAGTACCGACCATTATTCTCTTCTCCCAGTGGTGGCCGGCGCGGAAACAGGCGGTTTGGCAGCTGGCCGCACGGCAGCGGGTTGCGCCGCCGGTGGCCTGGCGGCGGCCGGTTGCGTCGCGGGCGGCTTGGTGGCGGCCGGTTTTGCTGCGGCAGGTTTAGCCGGGGCGGCAGCAGGAGCGGTCACCGCAGCGGCGGGAGCGGCAACGGCAGCCGGGACAATTGCGGCAGGTACGGCAGGTTTCGGCACGGTCGCTGGAATGATTGGCCCACCGCCCTGCGCATCGAGGTCTGCCTGAGCCTGCGCGGCGTCATTGGCGCGTTCTTCCGGAGTACGGGTGTCGCTGAACACCAGCAACATGTAACGGCTGCGGTTCAAGGCGGCGGTCGGTACGGCGCGGACGATGGCGAACGGCTGGCCTGAATCGTGGATCACTTCCTTGACCGTGGCCACCGGGTAGCCCGCCGGGAAACGCTGACCGAGGCCGGAGCTGACCAGCAGATCGCCTTCCTTGATGTCGGCCGTATCGGCGACGTGACGCAGTTCCAGGCGCTCCGGATTGCCAGTACCGCTGGCTATCGCCCGCAAACCGTTACGGTTCACCTGCACCGGGATGCTATGCGTGGTGTCGGTCAGCAGCAGCACGCGGGAGGTGTAGGGCATCAATTCGACCACCTGGCCCATCAGGCCGCGGGCATCGAGCACCGGCTGACCGAGCACTACACCGTCACGCTCACCCTTGTTGATGATGATCCGGTGGGTGAAGGGGTTGGGGTCCATGCCGATCAGCTCGGCCACTTCGACCTTCTCGTTGACCAGCGCGGAGGAGTTGAGCAACTCGCGCAGCCGTACGTTCTGCTCGGTCAAGGCGGCAAGCTTTTGCATGCGACCCTGCAACAGCAGGTTTTCGGTCTTGAGTTTTTCGTTTTCAGCGAAGAGCTCGGTACGGCTGCCAAATTGGCTGGCCACACCTTGCCATAGCCGCTGCGGCAGGTCGGTGATCCAGTAAGACTGCATCAGCACCAGCGACATTTGGCTACGCACCGGCTTGAGCAGTGTGAAGCGGGCATCGACCACCATCAGCGCGACCGATAGCACGACCAGCACCAACAAGCGCACGCCCAGTGAAGGCCCTTTGGTGAAAAGCGGTTTAATAAGCCGCTCCTCCCAGGCA
>DQGF01000578.1:0-1982 GCA_003525045.1 Pseudomonas sp.
AAGTGCGGCGCCGGCGAGTAACCCTTTACGTGGGGTATGTCGTTGCCCCACATCCCTGACTGAACGGAGATCATGCCCATGAACACCTCACTTTCTTCGGCCGTCAAAGGCCTGCACCTGAACCTCGACCGTGCCGGTAACTGGATTGCGCCCCTGACCCTGCGGGTGTTCCTCGCCTGGGAGTTCTTCGAGTCGGGCCTGGAAAAATTCAATGGCCAGAACTGGTTCGCCGATATCCAGGACCGCTTCCCGTTTCCGTTCAACCAGGTGTCGGCCACGTTGAACTGGGAACTGTCGATGTGGGCCGAACTGATCTGCGCCCTCGCCTTGTTGATCGGCCTGGGGACGCGGGTCTCGGCATTCATTCTGATCGTGGTGACCATCGTCGCGACCGCAGCCGTTCACTGGCCGGCCGATTGGTCTACATTGAGTGAGCTTGCCCAGGGTTACGCCATCAGTAACAAGGGGCACGGTAACTTCAAACTGCCGCTGATCTACCTGGTGGCCTTTATGCCGCTGTTGCTCTCGGGCGCCGGCAAGCTCAGCGTCGATGCGCTGCTGGCTCGATTCTTCTGGCGTCACAACCCTCGTTGAAATGTTACCGTGACAAGCTTCACTTCCCACTTCACTTGTGTAGACAGGAGCCATCATGAGCGTGACCACCCAATGGATCGAGATCGACAGCGCCGAGGGCACATTCGGCGCTTACCTGGCCATTCCGCATACCCAAAAGGGCCCGGGGATCGTGCTGATCCAGGAGATCTTCGGCGTGAATGAACACATCCGTGCGGTTGCAGAGCAATATGCTGCCGACGGCTATCTGGTGATCGCACCGGATTTATTCTGGCGCAGCGGCAAGCGCATCGAACTGACCTACGACGAATCCGGCTGGAAACGCGCCGTCGAGTTGATGAACGCCACCGACGTCGGCAAGGCGCAGACCGACATCAAACTGGCCATCGACGCGTTGAAAGCCCAGCCGGGCCTTGACGGCGGGGTCGCCTCCATCGGCTACTGCTTTGGCGGCCTGCTGTCCTACCACACCGCCGCCAATGGGCTGGTGGACGTGGCCATTGCCTATTATGGCGGCGGGATCCAGAACCAACTGGACCGCGCCGATGAAATCGAAGTGCCACTGCTGATGCATTTCGGTGAACAAGACAGCCACATTTCACTGGAGGCCGTGGAAAAAATCGCCGAACGCTTCGAGAACAACGATAACGTGGAAATCGTCGTGTATCCGGAGGCCGAACATGGCTTCAACTGCTCGCACCGTGACAGCTACAACCAGCGCGCGGCGGCTGAGGCCCATGGCAATACGCTGATCTTTTTGGCCCAGGAACTGTAAGCCGACAAGGGAAGCGCTTTTCGTAGGAACATGGCTCGCCGGCGATGGCACCCGTGAAATCGCCATCGCAGGCAGCCCGCTCCCACAATGGTTTGGGTCCGGGTATGCCGGCCAGCGATCCAGAGTCAGGGGCCTGATCGTGTTCGCACGGCGGCCTATTGGCCGGCTTGGTCGGACGGAGGCTTTTTGTACGCCCCAATTACCTGTGGGAGCTCCAAACTACCCGCCGCTACCACAAACCCACCATTCGTCGCCTATGCTAAGGGCAGCGTCAATTACCCAACCCTCTCTGGCTCAAGGATTGCAAAGGCCGGTCATAGCGGCCCCAGATCGACATAATTCTGACGCGGCAGCACTCAAATCAATACTAAGGACTCCAGCGATACGCTTGGTCAGTCACCCGGGAGATGTAACGTGTCAACTCTCAATGAAATCGCCGCGAATCACGCAAGAATGGCTAAAATACTGGCAGGAGAGTCGACCGAAGTGTGCGAGCGACAGCCCCAGGTCGTGGGAGGTTTTGAAGTCCCATCCATTGATGAACAGCAGCACATTCCCCTGCACCTCATCGCGGGTGTTCAGGACAACAATCTCGGACAGGCGACCAGTTACTTGCTCTGACCTCGTTTGATCG
>DQGF01000578.1:2288-4388 GCA_003525045.1 Pseudomonas sp.
TTTGATCGGTGTCGGTAACTTGATGGCCTGAATGTCGCCATCGAAACCGGCACCGCCCACTGTCAATCCGCACTTCCTGACCTAAACTCAACGGACTACCCGTCCGCCGGTGTGTGGTGGGCAAGGCATTCCCATGTTCGAAACCAGAAAAGTGTCGCGCGTGCAGCGCTTCGCCGCCAATCCTGTCGGCCGCGACTTGGCCGTGGGCGACATCCACGGCTATTTCACCCGGCTTCAGGTTGCGCTGGAAGCTGCCGGATTCAACCCGTCCGTGGACCGCCTGTTCAGCGTAGGCGATCTGGTTGACCGCGGGCCGCAGTCGCTGGACGTTGATCAATGGCTGCTGCGCAAGCCCTGGTTTCATGCAGTGCGGGGCAACCATGAGCAGATGACCGTCGATTCCCACGCCGCCGGCCTTTCCAGCGCTGAACACGATATGCACTTCATCAATGGTGGCGCCTGGTTCTACGGCCTGTCGGGCGTCGAACAGGCCTACTATGCGGACATCCTCGGTGACTTGCCGTTGGTGATCGAGGTCGAGACGACGCGGGGCCTGATCGGCATCGTGCACGCCGACGTTCCACGGGGAAGCTGGGAAGATATGACTGAATCGCTATCCGGCTCAGCGATGGAGGTCAAACAGATAGCCATGACCCTGCAGTGGTCACGCCGGCGTATCACCGACCGCCACTGCGGTGGCGTTTCGGGTGTGCGCGCTGTGGTCGTAGGTCATACACCCCTGCCGCAGCCGGTCATACTGGGCAATGTCTACCACATCGACACCGGCGGCTGGCTGCCGGAGCGCGGTCACTTCACCCTGCTGAATCTGCAAACGCTCGAATTCTTCCCCGCGATAGGACCAAGCCTCAGTCGGCACTGAGAATAGGCCCCCGAGGGCGAGTAGCGGCAAACGCCTTGCGGCACCTATCCGTTGGGCACCGGCATTCAGAATCCCCCCTGCAAAGATGACCCTACTTCGCGACATACTTCGTGCCGTGAGGATTATCAAGCTTCGCCTGTAACATCCCCCACTCGCGCAGAATGATCGAGTAAGGAACAAAGATGCTCACCCTCTCGGCTGCCTTTACCCCGGGGTATGCGCTCACATCGTTCAATGTGATGGAATAGAACCCGACATTGATGCCGACAACACTGCCGTCACTGGCGATAACAGGTCCACCCGACATGCCCTTGATCAACGGGGCATCATGGATAGCGTAGAGATCGCCGCTGTGTTCAGTGGTATTGATGAAAGGCGTTTGATACACCTTGCCCTGACCGGTGGTGGTTATTAGATAAGGGCTTCCCCCCGCGGCCGTGATGCTCTCGCCCACGCGCGGTGCGCGCCAGGACGGGTAGCGGCCATAAGCCTTGTGCTGGAAGAAAACCAGGTCGCAACCCGTGCTGCAGCTGAACTTCACGTTGGGGATCATCGGAGTGTGGCGGGTGGTGACGGCGTAGTCCTCGTTCCATTGCACTGCCGAGGCCATATAGACATAGGGCAAAGGGAAGCCGGAGAAGACTAGAAAATATGAATCGTTAGTAGCGCCCGACAGATCGGGCTTAACGAAGCCGTTGCATCCTGCAGTTATAGCTCCTATTAAAAAGCAGGCCATGATCTTGATCATGATGTATCACCGACTTATAGGGAGGATATGACTGTTTTTTTGGTTGTCAGTTTTCTGTCGTTTCTCTTTTCATCTGACAACAGATCGCCTTAGCGATTGATTTGATTGCGCTCGCTGTTATTTATGGCTGACGTTCCAATAACGCGCACAACTGTTTTGCACTAAGGTCAATCGCTTTTCGACTCACTGGAAAGTACAAATATCTGGCGCCAACATGATGTCGGTAATGAGGAAAGGAATAGAGCCGCTTTATGTTTACTTTCGAACAGGTTTGGTCAACGCCCAAACAAAAAAGCCGCTCAAATGAGCGGCGTTTTAGTTTCGGCTTTTAAACCAGGTTCAAATAAAGAGCCCAGTCAACAATCAACAGCACTTCGGTCCGCTCTTGCTGCCATAACGGGCTTCCTGACGTTCGCGAAAGAACATCTCATAGCTCATCACCGGTTTGCCCGGGTGTTTGGTTTGCATATGC
>DQGF01000477.1:0-6209 GCA_003525045.1 Pseudomonas sp.
ACTTTCAGAATCTGCCGTCAACCCTTAATTACGCCTTTCTATCAAGATGCTCAAAATCGCTGCTTATATATAGACGCGACCGCAACGAATGCGCAGTATATTGCCCAACAATCAGAACTACACTCTCGTTTCCTAATTCGGACGATGCCACGCAATGAATGACCAGCCCCGCAGTCTTGCCTCGACCCTGTTCTCGGTTGGCCTGCTATTAATAGCCATGGCATCGATCCAGTCCGGAGCATCCCTGGCCAAAAGCATGTTTCCCGTTGTGGGCGCTCAAGGGACTACTACGCTGCGACTGATTTTCGCCAGCGTGATCATGTTGCTGATCCTGCGCCCGTGGCGGGCCAAGCTGACTGCAAAATCCCTGCGTACCGTCATTGTCTACGGAATGGCGCTGGGCGGCATGAACTTCCTCTTCTATATGTCCTTGCGCACCGTCCCCCTGGGTATTGCGGTTGCACTGGAGTTCACCGGCCCCCTGGCAGTCGCCATCTATGCCTCGCGACGCGCCATCGATTTTCTGTGGATCGCCCTGGCCGCCGTCGGCTTGATGCTATTGATACCGACTGGAGCAACATCCGCCAGCATCGATCTGGCAGGTGCCGGTTATGCCTTGGGCGCTGGTGTCTGCTGGGCACTGTACATTCTGTTCGGCCAAAAAGCCGGCGCCGACAACGGCGTGCAGACCGCGGCACTGGGGGTGATGATTGCCGCACTATTCGTCGCCCCTATCGGCATCGTCCACGCTGGCGCCGCCCTGCTGACTCCGTCGCTGATCCCCATAGCCATAGGTGTCGCCCTGCTGTCCACCGCGCTGCCCTATACGCTGGAGATGGTCGCCCTCACCCGCATGCCGGCCCGGACCTTCGGCACGCTGATGAGCATTGAACCTGCGTTCGGCGCACTGTCCGGCCTGTTTTTCCTTCAGGAATACCTCTCACTGTCACAGTGGATGGCTATCCTGTGCATCATTCTGGCTTCCGTCGGTGCGACCATGACCATGGGCAATGCCGTTAAGCCCGCCGTCGCGGCGGATTGATAGCGGATTTGACGAGGGTCTGGTATTTACCTCGCAATTAGGCCATGTTTAGGCTCGTAACTCGGTGCCATACATGGATTTTTCAGGAAAGGGACATCGGAGACGCTTCCAGCGAAAGCGAATGCAGCCAAACCCGGGCATCAAGATCCGGGGATGCTATAAGGACAGTAATGAAACGAATTTTGATACTGATCGCCGTACTGGCAGTTGCGGGCTGCGCGGCGACGTCGAAACCCACGATCAAACATGGCAAGAAAGGGCTGCACATCAACTGTTCCGGGCTGTCGTCATCCTGGGACAAGTGCTACACCAGTGCTGTCAATTCGTGCGCCCCCAAGGGTTACAAGGTCATCGCCAAGTCCGGGGATGCCGTGGAAGAACCAGGCGATTATCCATTCGGTCTCAATCCTGCGGGCTATACCAGCCGCAGCATGATCGTCATCTGCAAATAAGGTAATGCCGTCAGGTCAGGTGCGGGGACCCGCGATCTGGCGGCCTATCTCTTCGTAGCTGGAATTCAGCACCGTACGTTGTATATCCGGGCTGGCCAACATACGCGCCACGACCAAGGCCCCGACGCATTGCGACAGAATTGCCCAGGCCAGGCTGTCGCTTCCCAGTATTCGCGCCCAACTCTGCTGGAGCCGACAGATCCAGTGCTCCGCCTGCTGGCGAGTCGCGATGTCCGAACGGGCAATCTCCGCTCCCAAGGCGGGTAAGGCACAACCGGATCCCGGATGCTCGACGTGGGCCATGCTCAGGTAATGCTTCAGGCAACGCTCAAGCTTGCCCCGGTCCTGATCAGCCCCCAATCGGGCCAGGCTCTGGCCCAACTCTCGCTCGACGATTGACGCGAACAGTTCATCCTTAGACGAAAAGTGGCTGTAGAAAGCCCCGCCACTCAAGCCGATCGCTTTCATCAAGCCATCGACACCGACCGTCGAAAAACCGGACTGCTTTGCTGACTCCGAACTGCTTTGCAGTAACTTTTCTTTCGTTTCCAGCTTGTGACTGGCCGAGTAACGCATTGCCTTGCCCTCAGATTTGATCGCCTTGACGCCTGCCGAATCATAGCATAACGTTCGTTTAGTTAACGATCGTTTATCAAAGAGATCCAGCCATGAATAATAAGAAAGTCGTACTGGTCGTTGGTGCAGGGGATGCCACCGGCGGTGCCATTGCCAAGCGTTTTGCCCGGGAAGGTTTTGTGGCCTGTGTCACTCGGCGCAGCGCGGACAAACTCCAGCCGCTGGTGGACGCGATCCAGGCCAGTGGCGCACAAGCCCACGGATTCGCCTGCGATGCGCGCAAGGAAGAAGAGGTGATTGCGCTGGTCGAGCAGATCGAAACCGAGATCGGGCCTATCGAAGCGTTCGTCTTCAACATCGGCGCGAACGTGCCGTGCAGCATTCTCGAAGAAACCGCTCGCAAGTATTTCAAGATCTGGGAAATGGCCTGTTTCTCAGGGTTTCTCAACGGCCGTGAAGTGGCCAAGCGCATGGCCTCTCGTCAGCGCGGCACTATCCTGTTCACCGGTGCCACCGCTGGCCTGCGCGGTGCGGCAGGGTTTGCGGCGTTTGCCGGGGCCAAGCACGGGATTCGCGCGCTGGCGCAAAGCATGGCCCGGGAATTGGGCCCGCTGAATATTCACGTCGCCCATGTCGTCGTCGACGGCGCCATCGATACCGATTTCATTCGCGACAGTTTCCCGGAGAAATACGCAACCAAGGACCAGGACGGCCTCCTCAACCCCGAACACATCGCCGAGAACTATTGGTACCTGCACAGCCAACCCCGGGACGCCTGGACTTTCGAACTGGACCTGCGTCCGTGGAATGAGCGTTGGTAAGCCCTCCCCTCACAACAATAATCAGAGCACATCGACCATGAGCAAAACCGTGGAGTTCTTCTTCGACCTCGGCAGCCCCGCTACGTACCTGGCCTATACCCAACTGCCAAAGATCTGCGCACAGACCGAAAGCCAGTTGATCTACATTCCGATCCTGCTGGGTGGCGTCTTCAAAGCCACGGGCAACGCCTCCCCGGCGACCATCCCGGCCAAAGGCCGCTACATGTTTCAGGACCTGGACCGCTATGCCCGGCGCTACGGCGTGCCATTGAAGTTCAACCCGCACTTTCCCATCAACACCCTGATGCTTATGCGCGCCGTCACGGGCATGCAGTTGCGTCAGCCGCAACGCTTTCAGGCGTTCATCGACTGCCTGTTTCACGCCCTGTGGGTTGATGGCCGCAGCCTCGATGACCTGGCAACTGTCGCGTCTGTTCTGACACAGAACGGCTTCGATCCAGATGAAATACTGGCCCTGACCGCCGATGAAGCAGTCAAGGCCGCACTCAAGGACAACACCGAGAAAGCAGTGCAACGGGGCGTTTTCGGCGCACCCAGTATGTTGGTCGAGGGTGAGCTGTTCTTTGGTCAGGATCGACTGGAATTCGTGATTGAAGCCCTGAGTTGAATCTCGATGACCAACCGCCCCTGAGCAGCGCCGGAAACGAGCAGCTCATGGGCGGCTTCAATCAGGTGCTTGTGATCCGACTCCATCGCGACCACTTCTGACACCATATTCGGAAACGTCCTATTTACTCCCAGCGCCCTTGTCCTGAAACTTTGCTCAGGCACTTCGCTCAACTCCAGCTCACCAGCGAGTCGATACGATTCATTGAATAGCGGAGGATTTCCTGCCGCCTATTGAGGGTTGAACAATGGGACGTGGAACTGCAAACGGAATAGGACAAGGATTGCATGGTGACCTGACGACCACTGGAGCAGTGTGCATCAGCAGCTTGCACAATGCGGCACAAGGGGGACGAGGGGTATTGCGCCTCGGAGATACAACTTCCCCTTGTAAGATATGCGGAAAAACCGGAGTCATCATCGACAGTCTACCCGCCATGAAATGGCATGGTGTTCCGACCGTATTGGACGGCGCGGAAGTCCGCTGCGACTGTCCCCCGGGCAGCAACCGTTTAGTTGCGCCTGTCGAGAAGCGGTCCGATACAAACTTTAGTTCAAGCAGCTCAACGGTTATCGATCTGACTCCCGCGCCTTCCATGCCTGCCGCCTCGCATCATTTCGTGAAAAGGTTTGCCCAAGCCTTTGCCATCACAGACAGTGAAACCGGTCAGCCGTTAGCCAATCGCAAGTTCATCGCTGTAGTGGATGGACGTGAAACATTGGGCATAACCGATGCCGGCGGCTTCGCCCATATACAGGCGCCGTCGGAGGGTTCACTCATTTCGTTACACGTAGTGTTCAAATCCCCTGCGCGCACGTTGAATGAACTGTCGAGGAACGCCCAATGACTGGTGCCATATTCAAGACCACAACCACACCACAAGAGGTTAAGCCCGGCCAACCACTTGTGCCGATTGCGATCACAGTCAACGATCGAGCGGCAACACGCGAATCGATCATCCTCAAGGTGCGCTCAGGTGGGCATCAGTTCATCGAGCGTTCATTCTGGGGGGCCGTCAAAGGCAAGAGCAGTATGGACAACGACTGGAACTACACCATGATCGCTCTTCACCACGCAGGTCGCAGTTATTCCTGCGGGGGCGGCGCCGAGCAGATGCTGAAAACCCAGGACTTCCAGATAGAAAAGGGCTTTGACGACATTGGCTATCACTTTGGTATTGACTGCCAAGGCAATATTTATGAAGGCCGCGACGTCCGACTCAAAGGGTCTAGCGTGCACAACTTCAATACTGGCGTGATCGGTATTGTGCTACTGAACAATCTCACCACTGCTGAAGAAGGCGCAGACGCATTGGCGCTCGGTCGTCAGTCGCTTGAGTACTTTGGCTTCAGCACAACCAACACCATTCCTGCAGCCCAGATCGACGGATTGCTCAACTTGATTGAGGCCCTCAAGAGCGTTTTCTTCATCAAGAACTTTGGCGGACATCGTGAATATCCTGGCCAGACGGCTGAGGGCAAGATTTGCCCTGGAAACATCGGTATGGATCTGGTCAGAGCCATTCGTACCCGGACGAACCTACTTACCCCTCCTAATCCTCGGACATGAAAAAGTCGCTCTTCATCATTGCGTTAACCCTACTGACCGTACTCTTCGTCGGCTATTACGAGGTGCTGGAGGATGCTGAGACGCGCAGTGTCGTCTTCATCAAACAATCATCAACCTTTCAAGTTAAGTTTCGACATCTTTTCGCCAACGATGCGGACGATAAGCCGCTTAGCCAATTAAGCGACGAAGAGCGGCGAGCAGTGATCAATTACTGCAAATACCGCCTGGGTGTCGTCACTGACTTGAAAACTCAGGACGAGCTGGACGTCTGCAAACAGCGGTAAGTGCTGTCGAGCAGCAGGACTACTGTCAGCCTTCTTTGATGTGAAGCGAGCCACCGGCGAATCGTTGCCAATCCGCCGGGGTCAAAGCCTTTGTCGATTACATGAGCCAGGCGCTGGCAACAGCGCCTGAACTCCTGCCAATCAAATAGCAGCGGTTCGGGTGTGCAACCACTCCAGGGCTGCAGCATCGAGCAGCGGGCTCAGGCGTTCGCGCACTTCGGCGTGGTAAGCGTTGAACCACTGCTTTTCATCTTCAGTCAGCAGCGACGGTTCCAGGCAGCGAGTGTCGATCGGGCACAGGGTCAGGGTTTCGAATTCCAGGAACTCACCGAATTCACTTTTGCCTGCCTCGCGGTTCAATACCAGGTTCTCGATCCGCACACCCCAGCGGCCCGGACGGTAGGTACCCGGCTCAATGGAAGTGATCATGCCTGGCTGCATTGCGGTTTGCGGCGCGGCTGCCGCCTGATAGGCGATGACCTGCGGACCTTCGTGCACGTTGAGGAAGTAACCGACGCCATGACCGGTACCGTGACCGTAATCGACACTGTCGGCCCAGATCGGCGCGCGAGCGATGGAATCGAGCAATGGCGACAGGATGCCTTTCGGGAATTGTGCTCGGGACAAGGCAATCACGCCCTTGAGTACCCGCGTGCAATCGCGTTTCTGTTCTTCGGTCGGCGTACCGACCGGGACCATCCGCGTGATGTCGGTGGTGCCGCCCAGGTATTGGCCGCCGGAGTCGATCAGCAACAGACCGTCGCCCTCGATCACCGCGTGTTCTTCCTCGGTGGCGTGATAATGCGGCATCGCGCCATTGGCGTTGAACGCGGCAAT
>DQGF01000477.1:6458-9376 GCA_003525045.1 Pseudomonas sp.
CGCGTGTTCTTCCTCGGTGGCATGGTAATGCGGCATCGCGCCGTTGGCGTTGAACGCGGCAATGGTGTTGAAGCTCAGCGACACATAACCCGGACGTCGGGTACGCGCGGCCGTCAGGTGTTCGTCGATGGTCAGTTCGGTGATGCGCTCACGACCCCATGCCGACTCCAGCCAGGTGAAGAATTCACACAGCGCCGCACCGTCCTGCTCCATGGCCTGACGAATGTGCCCGGCATCGGCCAGGCTTTTCTGCGACTTGGCCAATGTTGTCGGGTTCAGGCCCTCGACCAGTTTCACGCCGCTGTTCAGGTTTTCGAGCAAGCCCGCCGTCACCCGCGCCGGATCGACTAGCAGGCTCGCGCCGCTCGGCACGGCACGCAATGCATCGGCCACTTCGCTGTAATCGCGCAAGGTCACGCCGTCCTGTTCGAGGACTGCGCGCAGTTCGGTATCGACTTTGCTCAGCGCGACGAACAAGGTGGCCTGCTGCTGGCTGATCAAGGCGAAGGAGACGAATACCGGGTTGAACGACACATCGCCGCCGCGCAGGTTGAACAGCCAGGCGATGTCATCGAGGGTGGCGATGAAATGCCAGTCGGCACCGCGCTCTTTCAATACATCGCGTAACTTCGCGAGCTTTTCGCCACGGCTGACAGTCGCCTGCGGCGGCAAGTGTTGATAGACAGGCTCGTTCGGCAGGCTCGGACGGTCGCTCCAGACTTCGCTCAACAGATCGATGTCGGTACGCAGCCGTGCGCCGCGCTCTTCGAGCTTGCCACCCAAGGTACGCGCCGAGGCCACGGCCATCACTGCACCATCCACCGCGACGACCCCGCCTTCAGGGGTTTGCTCGGCCAGCCAGTCCAGCGGGCCGGGTTGTCCCGGTTGCAGCTTGACCAGCTCAATGCCGCTGCCCTGGAGTTCCTTGGTCGCTTGTTCCCAGTAACGGCTGTCAGCCCAGACCCCGGCAAAATCCTTTGTCACGATCAGCGTGCCGACCGAGCCATGGAAGCCCGACAACCACTGCCGCCCCTGCCAATAACCTGGCAGGTATTCCGACAGGTGCGGATCGGCCGACGGCACCAACAGAGCGTGAATGCCCTCCCGACTCATCAGCTCGCGGGTTTGCGCCAGGCGCCCGGGCACCGATCCATTGATCGAAGGCTGCGTACTCATCGTGTCTCCTGCTAACCACTTCTTCGTTATTGTTGAGTGCCGATCGAAGTCAGCGCTTTAAGGTCCTGTCGCCCAGAATGCCGGAGCACTGGCGCAGGCCGATTTGATCAGGTGTACCGCTTGGTCGATGTCCTGCTCGGTGGTGAAACGTCCCAGGCTCAAGCGGATGGTGCGACTCGCCGAGCGCGCGTTGTGCCCCAGGGCCAGCAGCACATGGGAGGGAGCATTGCTCGCAGAGTTACAGGCCGAGGTCGCGGAGAACGCGATCGAGGTGCTCAACGCCGCAGAGCTGAACTCGCCTTCGTTGAAGGTCAGGCTCAGGGTATGGGGAATGCGTTGGGTGGCACTGCCATTGAGGCGGACGCCGGGGATGCTCAGCAGCGGCTCAAGCAAACGTTCACGCAGACGCTCGATCACGGCTTTCTCTTCCTCAAACACCTGCGCCGCCAACGCGAAGGCCGCGCCCATGGCAGCGATCTGGTGAGTCGCCAGCGTTCCGGAACGCAAACCACCTTCGTGACCACCACCGTGGATCTGAGCCTGCAAACGCTGCTGTGCACGAGGCCCGACATACAACGCACCGATGCCTTTGGGGCCATAAATCTTGTGCGCCGAGAATGACATGAGATCCACCGGCAACCGCGCCAGGTCAATCGTGACCTTGCCCGCGCCCTGTGCCGCGTCGACATGGAACAATGCATCGCGGGCACGCACCACCTGGCCGATGGCCTGGATGTCGTTGAGGGTGCCCAGTTCATTGTTGACCAGCATCAGCGAGACCAGAAAAGTGTCCTCGCGCATCGCCTCGCTGACGGCTTGCGCGGTAATCAAGCCTTCGGCATCAGGCACCAGATACGTCACGGCAACACCGACGTCCTGCAATTGTTTCGCGGTGTCGAGAATCGCCTTGTGTTCAATCTGGCTGGTGATGATATGGCCGCCGGAAATTCCGCGCGCCTGGGCCACGCCCTTGAGGGCAAGGTTGTTCGATTCGGTAGCGCCGGAGGTCCAGACGATCTGCTCCGCCTGGGCACCGACCAGCTCCGCCACCTGACGCCGTGCCTGCTCGACCGATTGCCGGGCCTGCTGGCCGAACGCATGGGAGCTGGAGGCCGGGTTGCCGAAATTGCCGGTGAAACCCAGGCACTCGACCATGACCTGGATGACTCGCTCATCCACCGGCGTGGTGGCGGCGTAGTCGAAATACAGAGGACGTTTATTCATAAAAGACTCGCAGAGCGTGTTCCGGGATCAGGAAGCGCGTTATCAAACGGCCAAAGCGCAACCTCGTGAGCTGCGCCGATCGTCAAGAACGTTAGAAATACCTGATCGGAGGCCGTTAAAGAAGCACGACTTCATTTAAAAGTGCGTAGGAACGCTCCTGAAGTCGAGCTTAACAGGCATCGGGCAACCGGTTGAAGCAATGCGTCAGCTAAAGCTTTCATGCAACATCGGATACAACGAAACCACCAGCAACGCGGCCATGCCCCAGTTGAACAGGCGCAACCAGCGACGATCCTTCAGCACGTTGCGCAACAGCGTGCCGCAAGCAGCCCAGACACTGACGCTCGGCAGGTTGATGAGGGCGAAGACCGCGGCAATCACGATCACATTAGTGAAATAGCCCTGCATCGGCGTGTAGGTACTAATGGCACCGATGGCCATGATCCAGGCCTTGGGGTTGACCCATTGAAACGCCGCCGCGCCCAGGTAGCTGATCGGCTTGGCCTCGCTCTGCTCAG
>DQGF01000477.1:9692-9959 GCA_003525045.1 Pseudomonas sp.
GGCCTCGCTCTGCTCAGCGTCCGCGACGGGTCCGGAATGGGCGATTTTCCACGCCAGGTACAGCAAATACGCCGCGCCGATGTAACGCAGTACGGTGTAGAGCAATGGATACGCTTGAAACACCGCGCCCAGGCCGAAACCCACGGCCACGACCAGCACGAAGAACCCGCAGGTAATGCCGAGCATGTGCGGGATGGTGCGGTTAAAGCCGAAGTTCACGCCCGATGCCAGCAACATGGTGTTGTTTGGGCCCGGCGTGATCGAGGT
>DQGF01000477.1:10250-12905 GCA_003525045.1 Pseudomonas sp.
ACATGGTGTTGTTTGGGCCGGGAGTAATCGAGGTGACCAGGGCAAACAGGGCGAAGCCCAGCAGCAGATCGAGCGAGAGTGTCATCGGTGGCAGTCCATCGGGTCAGTCAGGTATTGACCCTATCGCACACCTTGCGCGAAACCCACGGACAGTTACGTGAAACTTCGAGCAGTACAGTCGCTCAGCTTGGGCGGCCGTGCAGCTGAACTGCACGTTCGGCACTCATTTCGCCCTGTTTGTCGAAACGCAAAGACTTCTGCGGTTCGTCGAGCAATTCGGCTTTTTTTGCGTGGTACTCATCAAAGGACAAGCCACGACGATTCAACGCCTCCAGTGCCAGCTCCTTGCTTTCTTCTGCGGTATAGGGCCGCAGTTCCGGAGAAACGTGGCTGGCGCATCCGGCGAGAACGGAAGCGGCAAGCAGCAGGAAAGTGGCGAGTAGGGGTTTCATGGTCTGGCGTCCTGCATCTGGGCTCGGGGCAATGAACACAGGCTACTCGCGCCGCTTGATGGGCAGAAATCGATGCTCTCGATAGTGGGTATTGCAGTGGGTCAAGATCAAAAGATCACAGTCTGCGGCAGCTCTAGAGACCTCTATTATTCTTAAAAGATATATAAACATCATATTACGGTATTTTGAGGAATAACAAACAGTCTTTATAACAAGCCATCGCTTCACGCACTGTTGCCTACGCAACTGTTGGCCAAACAACAGTCATTCAACAAACAGCCCTGTAAATCGAACAGCGTCAATCGATCGATGCGCTGAAACCCCCGTGAACCGGGGCTCCGAGGGATTGGTACAGCTCTTGCTCACCCCCAGTGACTACTCACTGCTCCCCGAGCAACTGTTTAAAAAGGAACTGATCATGTCGCGTCCATTGAAAGTCGTTGCCCTCTCCGGCGGTACCTGGCGTCCGTCCCGCACCCTGGTGCTGACTCAGGCGCTGTTGGCGCAACTGGCCGAACTATTGCCGATCGAGAGCAAGCTGATCGAGCTGGGCGATATCGCCCGACCACTGGGCGCGGCACTGTCGCGTCAGGAACTGAGTGCGGACATCGAAGCCGAGCTGCAAGCCATCGAGAATGCCGACCTGCTGATCGTTGCCGCGCCGGTGTACCGCGGCTCCTACCCTGGCCTGCTCAAGCACCTGTTCGATCTGATCGACCTGAACGCGCTGATCGACACTCCGGTGCTGCTGGCCGCTACCGGTGGCAGCGAACGGCATGCGCTGGTCCTCGATCATCAGTTGCGCCCGCTGTTCAGTTTCTTCCAGGCCCTGACGTTGCCGATTGGCGTCTATGCCACCGAAGCCGATTTTTCCAATTATCAAATAACCAGTGAACTGCTCAAGGCCCGCATTCAACTGGCTGCAGAACGCGCCGCGCCGTTGTTCGGCGTGCACCCCAAAAATCTGCTGAAAATCGCTTAAGGATTTGTTCATGGATGTTTTCTGGTTCCTGCCGACCCACGGTGACGGCCATTACCTGGGTACTACCCAGGGCGCTCGCCCGGTAACGCTCAATTATCTGAAACAGGTGGCTCAGGCCGCCGACAGCCTTGGCTACCACGGTGTGCTGATTCCCACCGGACGTTCCTGCGAAGATTCGTGGGTGATCGCCTCGGCATTGGTGCCGCTGACCGAACGCCTGCGTTACCTGGTAGCGATCAGGCCGGGCATCATCTCGCCGACGGTCTCGGCGCGCATGGCGGCCACCCTGGATCGGCTGTCCAATGGCCGCTTGTTGATCAACGTGGTGACCGGCGGTGACCCGGATGAAAACCGTGGCGACGGCATTTTCCTTGATCACAGCGAGCGCTACGAAGTCACCGACGAATTCCTGAAGATCTGGCGCCGGGTGCTGCAAGGCGAGTCAGTGGACTTCGAAGGCAAACACCTGCAAGTGCAGAACGCCAAGGCGCTGTACCCGCCCGTGCAGAAACCCTATCCGCCGCTGTACTTCGGGGGTTCTTCCGAAGCGGCCCATGAGCTCGCCGCCGAGCAGGTCGATGTCTACCTGACCTGGGGCGAACCGCCGGCCGCCGTCGCGGAAAAACTCGCCGATGTGCGAGAACGCGCAGCGCGCAACGGACGTACGGTGAAGTTCGGAATTCGCTTGCACGTGATCGTGCGCGAGACGGCCGAAGAGGCCTGGAAAGCCGCGGACAAACTCATCGAACACATCAGCGACGAGACCATCGCCGCGGCACAGAAATCATTCTCGCGTTTCGATTCCGAAGGTCAGCGTCGCATGGCGGCACTGCATGACGGACGTCGTGACAATCTGGAAATCGCCCCCAACCTGTGGGCCGGTGTCGGTCTGGTGCGCGGCGGTGCCGGGACGGCGCTGGTAGGCGATCCGCAGCAAGTGGCGGCGCGGATCAAGGAGTATGCGGACCTGGGAATCGAGAGTTTCATCTTCTCCGGCTATCCGCACCTTGAAGAGGCTTATCGCTTTGCCGAGCTGGTGTTCCCGCTGTTGCCCGAGCCATACGCCAGCCTTGCCGGGTGTGGGGTTACCAACCTGACCGGGCCGTTTGGCGAAATGATTGCCAATGACGTGCTCCCCACCCAAGCCACGGCCTGAAGAACCTCTCTGGAGGACAGGAATATTGTGGCGAGGGAGCTTGCTCCCGCTCGGCTGCGAAGCAG
>DQGF01000289.1 GCA_003525045.1 Pseudomonas sp.
TCTTCGAGGACAAGGCGCTGATCGTGATCAACAAGCCTTGCGGCATCGCGGTTCACGGTGGCAGCGGCTTGACTTACGGGGTGATCGAAGCCTTTCGTCAGTTGCGTCCCGATTGCAAGGAGCTCGAACTGGTTCACCGTCTCGACCGGGATACCTCCGGCCTGTTGATGATCGCCAAGAAGCGCAGCATGTTGCGCCATTTGCACGCTGCCTTGCGCGGCGATGGTGTCGACAAGCGCTACATGGCGCTGGTTCGCGGTAACTGGGCGGCCTCGATCAAGCAAGTCCGAGCGTCGCTCGGCAAGAGCAATCTGCGCTCCGGCGAGCGCATGGTCGAGGTCGACGAGGAGGAGGGCAAGGAGTCTGTGACCGTGTTCAAGGTCCTGCGTCGCTTCGGCGACTTTGCCACCCTGATCGAAGCCAAGCCGATCACCGGCCGGACTCACCAGATCCGCGTCCACACCTTGCACGCCGGACATTGCATTGCCGGCGATACCAAGTACGGCGATGAAGATTTCAGCAAAGAGATTCGTGACCTGGGGGGCAAACGCCTGTTCCTGCACGCGTACATGCTGACCGTGCCGCTGCCCGACGGCGGTGAGCTGAAATTGCAGGCCCCGGTCGACGAGATGTGGGCCAAGACCGTGGAGCGATTGAGTGCGCCCATCTGATTACAAGCTGTTGATTTTCGATTGGGATGGCACGCTCGCTGACTCCATTGGTCGGATTGTCGAGGCGATGCATGTGGCGTCCGAGCGATCCGGGTTTCAGTTGCGCGATGATTTTGCCGTCAAGGGCATCATCGGCCTGGGCTTGCCGGAAGCGATCCGTACGTTGTATCCAGACATCGGTGACGACGAATTGGTCGTCTTCCGTCAGCACTATGCCGATCACTACATCGCCTCCGAAGCCGTGCCTTCGCCATTGTTCGAGGGTGTGGTCGAGTCGATGGCAGCGTTTCGCGCCGACGGCTATCACTTGGCCGTTGCCACCGGCAAGGCGCGCCGTGGGCTGGATCGGGTGCTGAAGTCTCATGGCTGGGAAGATTATTTCGACATCACCCGAGCTGCCGATGAAACGGCCAGCAAGCCCCATCCTCTGATGCTGGAGCAGATTGTCGCGCATTGCGGTGTTCGTCCGGAGCAGGCGCTGATGGTCGGCGACTCGTCATTTGACCTGCAGATGGCGCGCAACGCCGGCATGGACTCGGTGGCCGTCAGCTATGGCGCTCAATCGATCGAGGCGCTGAAGCTGTTCGAGCCGCGCCTGGCGATTGACCGTTTTTCAGAATTGCATGCCTGGCTGAGCCAGGCTTAAACCGTTTTTGCTGGGGTACATGGCATGACCGACGAATGGAAAGCGCCCGCCAAGGCGAGCGCGGAGAGCGGTGAAGAGAAAAGCTGGAAGCTGCTGGAAAAGACCCTGCTGGCCAGCGTGCAGGAGCAGCGCCGGTCCCGTCGCTGGGGGATCTTCTTCAAGCTGCTGACCTTTGTGTACCTGATTGGCGCGCTGATCCTGTTCACGCCGCTGATGGACATGGAAAAAGCCGCGACCCGCAGTGGCAACTACACCGCGCTGATCGATGTGACCGGCATGATTGCCGACAAGGAGCCGGCCAGCGCGGACAACATCGTCGGCAGCCTGCGTGCCGCCTTTGAGGATGAAAAGGTCAAGGGTGTCATCCTGCGAATCAACAGTCCGGGCGGCAGTCCGGTGCAGTCGGGCTACGTCTATGACGAGATCCGCCGGTTGCGCGATCTGCATCCGGATACCAAGGTTTACGCGGTGATTTCCGATCTGGGCGCTTCCGGCGCTTACTACATCGCCAGCGCGGCGGATCAGATCTATGCCGATAAGGCGAGTCTGGTGGGCTCCATTGGGGTAACGGCGGCCGGCTATGGCTTTGTCGGTACCATGGAAAAGCTGGGCGTCGAGCGTCGTACCTACACCTCGGGCGAGCACAAGTCGTTCCTCGATCCGTTCCAGCCGCAAAAGCCTGAAGAAACGCAGTTCTGGCAGGGTGTGCTGGATACCACTCATCAGCAGTTCATCAACAGCGTCAAGAAGGGGCGTGGCGATCGGCTCAAGGACAAGGAGCATCCGGAGTTGTTCTCCGGCCTGGTCTGGTCTGGCGAGCAGGCGCTGCCTCTGGGGCTGATCGATGGCCTGGGTAATGCCAGTTCCGTGGCGCGTGATGTGATTGGCGAGAAAGAGCTGGTGGACTTTACCGTCCAGGAATCGCCGTTCGATCGCTTCTCGAAAAAGCTTGGTGCCAGCGTGGCTGAGCATCTGGCGATGTGGATGGGCTTTCAGGGGCCTTCGCTGCGCTGATTCTTCCGGCTGCATGAAAAACCGACCATCATGGTCGGTTTTTTCATTCAGGGGATTTGCACGCATTCGGCCAGCAGCATGTCCACCAGCCGAATCAACGGCAGGCCGATCAGGCTGGTGGCGTCAGGGCCTTCGGTGCTTTGAAACAGGCTCACCCCTAAACCTTCGGCTTTGAAGCTGCCAGCGCAGTCGTAGGGCTGTTCGGCGTGCAGATAGCGCTCGATGCGTGATGGGTCGAGTGTGCGCATGTGTACGGTGAAGGGCACGCAGTCGACCTGGCAGGCGCCGGTCTGGCTGTTGAGCAACGCCAGGCCGGTCAGGAAGGTCACGCTGATGCCACTTGCAGCCAGCAGCTGCTCGCGGGCTTTTTCGAAGGTGTGCGGTTTGCCGATAATCCGCTCGCCGAGTACTGCAACCTGGTCGGAACCGATGATCAGATGAGCGGGGTGGCTGCCGGCCAATGCACGTGCTTTTTCCTCGGCGAGGCGTTTGACCAGCTCGATGGCGGACTCCCCCGGGCGATGGCTTTCGTCGATATCCGGTGAGCTGCAGGTGAACGGCAGCTGCAAGCGGGCCAGCAATTCCCGGCGATAGACCGAGCTTGAAGCGAGTAATAAAGGCAGCATGCGCATCTCCAGAAGACAGGCGCGAATTCTAGCGAGGCTACCAAGTGACGGACAGGGCTGAATTTCCTTTGACATGCCCGGGGGCATCCCTATAATGCTGCGCCTATGTTGAATGACCCGATTCCACCTCACGTTGACCCGCGCAAATTGGCTGACCGTGGCACCACCCTTCAAGGTGAACTGCTGCTGGCCGATTTGGAGAGACTCTGCGACCCGCTTTCCGATACTGTCGGTACGGTGCAGGCTAAATTCGTTTTTGAACGAGATGAACGTAAGTCTGTGGTAATCCACAGCTTTATCGACACCGAAGTCAAAATGGTTTGCCAGCGTTGTCTTGAGCTGGTCACCCTGCCGATCCACAGCGAATGCAGTTATGCTGTGGTGAAGGAGGGTGCGAATACCCAGTCGTTGCCGAAAGGTTATGACGTGCTGGAACTGGGCGAAGATCCATTGGATCTGCAGTCACTGATCGAGGAGGAGCTTCTGCTCGCCTTGCCCATTGTGCCTGCTCATCATCCGGAAGAATGCCAGCAGCCGGCGGGTCTCGATGAGCCCGAACCGAGCGAGGACGAGGTAACGCGGTCCAACCCGTTCAGTGTATTGGCGCAGTTAAAGCGTGACCCAAACGTTTAGGAGTTAATCAATTATGGCTGTTCAGCAGAACAAAAAATCCCGCTCTGCCCGTGACATGCGTCGTTCGCACGACGCCCTGACGGCAAGCACTCTGTCTGTAGAAAAAACCACCGGTGAAATTCACCTGCGTCACCACGTATCGCCAGAAGGCGTATACCGTGGCCGTAAAGTGATCGACAAGGGCGCTGACGAGTAATCACTTGTCTGCTCAAGTCATCGCGATTGACGCAATGGGCGGGGACTTCGGTCCCCGCAGCATTGTTCAGGCCAGTCTTGCTTGTCTGAATGCCACGCCCTCGTTGCACCTGACCCTCGTCGGTCAACCCTCACTCCTTGAAGAACTGATCGCCAGCCAATCGGCTGTGGATCGCGCGCGCCTGTCGATTGCGCCGGCGTCCGAAGTCATCACCATGGACGAGAAGCCTGCCCAGGCCTTGCGTGGCAAGCCTGATTCGTCGATGCGCGTGGCGCTGGAGTTGTTGCGCGATGGCAAGGCCCAGGCCTGTGTCAGTGCCGGCAACACTGGCGCGCTGATGGCGTTGTCGCGTTTTGTCCTCAAAACCTTGCCGGGCATCGATCGGCCGGCCATGGTGGCGGCGATTCCGACGCAGAAGGGTTACTGCCAGTTACTGGACCTGGGCGCCAATGTCGATTGCAGCGCCGAGCATCTGTTGCAGTTTGCGGTCATGGGCTCGGTGGCGGCAGAAACCCTGGGTATCGTTCGTCCTCGGGTTGCATTGCTCAACATCGGTACCGAAGACATCAAGGGCAATCAGCAGGTCAAGCTGGCGGCCACCTTGTTGCAGAGCGCCCGTGGCATCAATTACATCGGTTTTGTCGAGGGTGACGGTTTGTACCGCGGAGAGGCCGACGTGGTGGTGTGTGACGGCTTTGTCGGCAATATCCTGCTCAAGTCCAGTGAAGGCCTGGCAACCATGATTGCCGGGCGCATCGAGGCCTTGTTCAAGAAAAACTTCGCGTCGAAAGTGGTTGGAGCTCTGGCGCTGCCACTGATGAAGCGTTTGCAGGCCGATCTGGCACCCGCGCGGCATAACGGCGCAAGCTTCCTCGGTTTGCAGGGGATTGTGGTGAAAAGCCACGGTTCGGCGGGTGTTCAGGGATTGCAGAGTGCTATTTCCCGTGCGTTGATCGAAATTCAGGAAAACCTGCCGGAACGGATTCACGGTCGTCTGGAGGATTTGTTGCTTTAGGCGTTTTCGTCGGACAATGCTTAAATGTGACCGCTCAGTTCAATTGGCCATCCAATTGTCAGTTTTCTTGCGTCCCCGGGTGGGACGTCACTTCTTCGGCGACAAGATCATTAGGGGCTTGTTACATGTCTGCATCCCTCGCATTCGTCTTTCCGGGACAGGGTTCGCAGTCCCTCGGCATGCTGGCCGAGTTGGGCGCGCAACATCCGGTGGTCCTCGACACATTCAAAGAAGCTTCCGATGCTTTGGGTTACGACCTGTGGGCACTGACCCAGCAAGGGCCGGAAGAACAACTCAATCAAACAGATAAAACCCAGCCGGCCATTCTGACCGCCTCGATCGCCTTGTGGCGTCTGTGGCTGGCCGAAGGCGGCGCGCGTCCGGCTTACGTCGCCGGTCACAGCCTGGGCGAGTACAGCGCCCTGGTAGCGGCGGGCAGCCTGAGTCTGGGCGACGCCGTCAAGCTGGTTGAGCGACGCGGTCAGTTGATGCAGGAAGCCGTTCCGGCCGGGCAGGGCGGCATGGCCGCGATTCTCGGCCTGGAAGATGCCGACGTGCTGGCCGCCTGTGCCGAAGCGGCGCAAGGCGAGGTGGTCAGTGCGGTCAACTTCAACTCCCCGGGCCAGGTGGTCATCGCCGGTGCCAAGGCGGCGGTCGAGCGCGCCATCGAAGGCTGCAAGGCGCGTGGTGCCAAGCGCGCCATGCCGTTGCCGGTCAGCGTGCCATCGCACTGCGAGCTGATGCGTCCGGCGGCCGAACGTTTCGCCGAGTCGATCGCTGCGATCGACTGGCAGGAACCACAGATTCCTGTGGTACAAAACGTCAGCGCCAACGTGCCGGCGGATCTGGAAACCCTCAAGCGCGATCTGCTTGAGCAGCTCTACAAGCCTGTACGCTGGGTCGAGTCGGTCCAGGCGCTGGCCGCCAAGGGCGCGACCCAACTGGTCGAATGCGGTCCTGGCAAAGTGCTGGCCGGCCTGAACAAGCGCTGCGCCGAAGGCGTGTCGACATCCAACCTCAATACCCCAGACGCTTTCGCTGCCGCCCGTGCAGCGCAGGCCTGAATCAGGAGAAGCTTGCATGAGTCTGCAAGGTAAAGTTGCACTGGTCACCGGCGCGAGCCGCGGTATCGGCCAGGCTATCGCCCTGGAACTGGGTCGTCAGGGTGCCATCGTTGTGGGCACCGCGACCTCCGCTGCGGGTGCCGAGCGCATCGCCGCTACCCTGAAGGAAAACGGCATTCAAGGCACTGGCCTGGAACTCAATGTCACCAGCGATGAATCCGTCGCAGCGGTGCTGGCGAGCATCCAGGAACAGTTCGGTGCGCCGGCGATCCTGGTCAACAATGCCGGTATCACCCGCGATAATCTGATGATGCGGATGAAAGATGACGAATGGCATGACGTCGTCGACACCAATCTGAACAGTCTGTTCCGCCTGTCCAAGGGCGTTTTGCGCGGCATGACCAAAGCCCGTTGGGGACGAATTATCAGTATTGGTTCGGTTGTGGGTGCCATGGGCAACGCAGGCCAAGTAAACTACGCTGCCGCCAAGGCCGGTCTGGAAGGTTTCAGCCGTGCACTGGCGCGTGAAGTCGGTTCGCGTTCGATTACGGTAAACTCGGTGGCTCCAGGGTTCATCGACACCGATATGACCCGCGAACTGCCCGAGGCACAGCGTGAAGCCTTGCAGACGCAGATTCCGCTGGGCCGTCTGGGGCAAGCTCAAGAGATCGCGTCTGTGGTCGCTTTTCTTGCGTCCGACGGTGCGGCTTACGTTACTGGGGCTACAATCCCGGTGAACGGCGGGATGTACATGAGTTAAATGTGACGGATCGTTTCAAAAAAATGTCATACGAGCTGTCTAAAATCCGTTATAAAGCTGCAATCTATTGATAGGCAGAGGGCCACCGGGTTTGAGGAGTGAAGCTTTCAGTTGAAAAACTGAAAAGTCTTTCTATACACTTACCCACTGGCCAGCTGCCTGAATTTGTCCATTAGGAGTGAAAACAAGGTATGAGCACCATCGAAGAGCGCGTCAAGAAAATCGTTGCCGAGCAACTGGGCGTTAAAGAAGAAGAAGTGGTCAACACTGCTTCCTTCGTCGAAGACCTGGGTGCCGACTCCCTTGACACCGTTGAGCTGGTGATGGCTCTGGAAGAGGAATTCGAGACCGAAATCCCTGACGAAGAAGCTGAGAAGATCACTACTGTGCAAGCCGCAATCGATTACGTTACTAACCACCAGGCTTAATAGCTTGTAATCGTTGCTTGCTGTCATGGAAAAACCGCACTGCCATCACGGCGTGCGGTTTTTTCTTTAGGCCTGATGCAAAGTCGTCATTTGAAAAAAGGAGAGTGCTGTGTCGCGTAGACGCGTCGTAGTCACCGGTATGGGTATGTTGTCGCCACTGGGCACGGATGTGCCGAGCAGTTGGCAGGGCATTCTGGCTGGCCGCAGTGGCATTGGTCTCATCGAACACACCGACCTTTCTGCCTATTCCACCCGTTTTGGCGGCTCGGTAAAGGGCTTCAATGTCGAGGAATACCTGTCAGTCAAGGAAGCTCGCAAGCTTGACCTGTTCATTCAGTACGGTCTGGCCGCAGGTTTTCAGGCCGTTCGTAACGCCGGCCTGGAAGTCACCGACGCCAACCGCGAGCGTATCGGCGTGGCCATGGGTTCGGGTATTGGCGGTCTGACCAATATCGAAGAAACCAGCCGCACCCTGCATGAATCCGGCCCGCGACGGATTTCTCCGTTTTTCGTGCCCGGCTCGATCATCAACATGGTGGCCGGGCTCATCTCCATCCAGTTCGGCGCCAAGGGTCCCAACGTCTCCATGGTCTCGGCGTGCACCACGAGCACGCACTCCATCGGAGAGGCGGGACGCATGATCGAATACGGCGATGCCGACGTGATGGTCGCCGGCGGCAGCGAGGCGCCGATCACGCCCATCGGCGTCGGCGGGTTCTATGCGATGCGGGCGATCTCGCAGCGCAATGACGACCCCGAGACGGCCAGCCGCCCGTTCGACGCCGGGCGCGACGGCTTCGTGATCGGCGAGGGCGCGACGATCGTCGTGATCGAGGAGCTCGAGCATGCCCGTGCCCGCGGCGCGCGCATCTACGGCGAGATCATGGGCTACGGCTGCTCCGCCGACGCCCATCATTTCACCGAGCCGGATCCGACCGGCGTCAACCCCGCCCGCGCGATGCGGCTCGCGCTCGAGGAAGCCGAGATGCAGCCGAGCGCGATCGACTACATCAACGCGCACGGCACCTCGACACCGCTCGGCGATGCAGCGGAGACGCGCGCGATCAAGCAGGTCTTCGGCGA
>DQGF01000271.1:0-144 GCA_003525045.1 Pseudomonas sp.
TTCGCGAGCAGGCTCGCTCCCACAGGGGATTGCATCAGGCCTGAAATCCCGGGCACAAAAAAACCCGCCTGAAGAGGCGGGTTTTTTTATTGGGCCAGCCGAAGATTACTCTTCGAGGCTACCCATGGCCGTGGTGTTGAAGCC
>DQGF01000271.1:465-748 GCA_003525045.1 Pseudomonas sp.
ACGTACATGATTTCACCGCTGATGCCCGATGCCAGGTCCGAGCACAGGAAGGCGCCGGCGTTGCCGACTTCGTCGATGGTGACGTTGCGACGCAGCGGGGTTTGCGCTTCGTTGGCGGCCAGCATCTTGCGGAAGTTCTTGATGCCGGAAGCGGCGAGGGTACGGATCGGACCTGCCGATACGCAGTTGACGCGGGTGCCGTCCGGGCCCAGGGAGCCGGCCAGGTAACGCACGCCCGCTTCCAGGGAAGCCTTGGCCATGCCCATCACGTTGTAGTTCGGCA
>DQGF01000271.1:1017-2614 GCA_003525045.1 Pseudomonas sp.
GCGCCGCCTTGGCCACGCCCATCACGTTGTAGTTCGGCATGGTGCGCTCGGCGCCCAGGTACGACAGGGTCAGCAGGCTGCCGTTGCGGCCTTTCATCATTTCGCGGCCAGCTTTGGCCAGGGCCACGAAGCTGTAGGCGCTGATGTCGTGAGCGATGCGGAAACCTTCACGGGTGGTGGCTTCAGTGAAGTCGCCGTCCAGTTGGTCGCCCGGGGCGAAGCCGACGGAGTGCACGATGCAGTCCAGGCCGTCCCACTTCTTGCCCAGTTCAACGAAGACCTTGGCGATTTCTTCATCGCTGGCCACGTCGCACGGGAAGCACAGGTCAGGGTTGGAACCCCAGCTTTGTGCGAACTCTTCGACACGACCCTTGAGTTTGTCGTTCTGATAAGTGAAGGCAAGCTCAGCGCCCTCGCGATGCATGGCGGCAGCGATGCCGGATGCGATGGACAGCTTGCTGGCGACACCGACGATCAGTACGCGCTTACCGGCGAGAAAACCCATGTGTTGCTCCTCTCTTTCAGGTTATTACGCAGTGGCTGGAACCAGGAAAGCGGCTTCCAGCAACTGCTGTGTATACGGATGTTTGGGGGCCGCAAAAATACTTTGCGCGTCTCCCTGTTCGACCACTTGGCCTTGCTTGACCACCATCAGCTGGTGGCTCAGCGCCTTGACGACAGCCAGGTCATGGCTGATAAACAGATACGTCAGGTTGTACTTGGTTTGCAGTGACCGCAAAAGCTCCACCACTTGGCGTTGCACGGTCCGGTCGAGGGCCGAAGTCGGCTCGTCCAGCAGAATCAACGCCGGTTTTAGCACCAATGCCCGGGCAATGGCGATTCTCTGCCGCTGCCCGCCGGAAAATTCGTGGGGGTAGCGGTTCCGGGTTTCCGGATCCAGACCTACCTCCTTGAGTGCCGCAATAATCGCTTGTTCCTGTTCCGCCTCGGTGCCCATCTTGTGGATCCGCAGGCCTTCGCCGACGATCTGGCTCACGCACATCCGTGGGCTCAGGCTGCCGAAGGGGTCCTGAAACACCACCTGCATCTCCCGGCGCAGCGGTCGAACCTGTTGCTGCGTCAGGCAGTCTAGCTGCTTGCCTTCAAAACGGATGCTGCCTTTACTGCCGATCAGTCGCAAAATCGCCAGACCGAGCGTCGATTTGCCGGAACCGCTTTCTCCCACGATCCCCAGAGTCTGGCCCTGGGGCAGGCTGAAATTGATTCCATCGACCGCCTTGATGTGATCCACGGTCTTTTTCAGCAAGCCTTTCTTGATCGGGAACCAGACTTTCAGGTCCTCGACCTGCAACAAGGGCGGGCCGATGACATTGGTCGCCGGTGTCCCACCGGGCTCCGCTGCCAGCAGTTCCCGAGTGTACGGATGCTGCGGCGCACGGAACAACTCTTCGCACGATGCCTGTTCGACGATGCAACCGCGCTGCATGACACATACGCGATGCGCAATTCTTCGCACAAGGTTCAAATCGTGACTGATCAGTAGCAGCGCCATGCCCAGACGGGTCTGTAATTCCTTGAGCAGTTCGAGGATTTTCAGTTGAACGGTCACGTCCAGCGCGGTGGTCGGTTCGTCGGC
>DQGF01000135.1 GCA_003525045.1 Pseudomonas sp.
CCGGATGGATACCGGAGCGAAGGTACGCCGAGCCTTAGCGAGGGGCCGGACGCTCGGGGCGAGCCTTTTTTTGCTTACTTTTTTTTGGCGTTTGAAAAAAAAGTGAGGCGCCGTAAGGGCGAAACCCTAAGTGGCCGTTACCGCAGAAACGGATATGTACACTATCAACAAGAACCTGGTCGGCTACCAGGCCGCCAAGATCAACATCACCAGCGCCTCCAAAATCAAACCCGGGCTGGCAACAAAATGGGGATAGATAAGTAACACCCCACACCAACCAGGTGCGCCAGGCACTCCGGTCGCCCTATGCCAGTGCACCGGTTGCACCGAAAAAACCGCGCGCAAACGGTCAAATGCGCAGGTACTTATACAAATGCGACATTAAGGTACGTTCGTGCCACTGTTTAAGGCTTGTAGCTGATCGGGATCTTGCATTGGGTATGGCCCCTGCATAAGTATCCGCAGGCACGACTCACGAGGTCGTCCTCTAATTCCAAAAATGACAACAAATCATGAGGCCACCATGCTCAAACACGCGGTCATTCCGTTTTTAGTCGGCGCGGGCTTGTTAGCCAGCGCACCTTTCGCCCAAGCGGCGACTAACCTGGTGTTCTGCTCCGAAGGGAGCCCGGCCGGTTTCGATCCTGGTCAGTACACCACCGGAACCGACTTCGACGCCTCTGCAGAAACCATGTTCAACCGCCTGACTCAGTTCGAGCGCGGCGGCACCGCCGTTATTCCTGGCCTGGCGACCAGCTGGGACATTTCCCCGGACGTGCTGACTTACACCTTCCACTTGCGTGAAGGCGTCAAGTTCCACACCACCCCGTATTTCAAACCGACTCGTGAGTTCAACGCCGACGACGTGCTGTTCACCTTTAATCGCATGATTAACAAGGATGACCCGTTCCGCAAAGCGTACCCGACCGAATTCCCGTACTTCACCGACATGGCCATGGACACCAACATCGCCAAGGTCGAGAAGGTCGACGATCACACGGTCAAATTCGTCCTGAACAGCGTTGACGCAGCCTTCATCCAGAACCTGGCCATGAGCTTCGCCTCCATTCAGTCCGCCGAGTACGCCGCCCAGCTGCTCAAGGAAGGCAAGCCAGGCGACATCAACCAGAAGCCGATCGGCACTGGCCCGTTCGTGTTCAAGAGCTATCAGAAAGACTCCAACATCCGCTACACCGGGAACAAGGACTACTGGAAGCCTGAAGACGTCAAGATCGACAACCTGATCTTCGCCATCACCACCGACCCGTCGGTACGTATCCAGAAGCTGAAGAAAAACGAGTGCCAGATCACCCTGTTCCCTCGTCCTGCCGACCTTAAGGCACTGCGCGAGGACAAAACCCTGAAGCTGCCGGAACAGGCCGGTTTCAACCTGGGTTACATCGCCTATAACGTAATGCCCGTGCTCAAGGGCCGCACCGACAACAACCCATTGGCTGACTTGCGGGTCCGTCAGGCGCTGGACATGTCGGTGAACAAGCCACAGATCATCGACTCGGTGTACCAGGGCGCCGGTCAACTGGCCGTCAACGCCATGCCGCCTACCCAATGGTCCTATGACACCACCATCAAAGATGCCAAATACGACCCTGAGAAAGCCAAAGAGCTGCTCAAGGAAGCCGGCATCAAAGAAGGTACCCAGATCACTCTGTGGGCCATGCCGGTTCAGCGTCCGTACAACCCGAACGCAAAACTGATGGCTGAAATGCTGCAGTCGGACTGGAAGAAAATCGGTCTGAACGTCAACATCGTCAGCTACGAATGGGGCGAGTACATCAAGCGTTCCAAGGGCGGCGAGAACCAGGCGATGATCATCGGCTGGAGCGGCGACAACGGTGACCCGGACAACTGGCTCAACGTGCTGTTCGGCTGCGACTCGCTGAGCGGCAACAACTTCTCCAAATGGTGCGACAAGGACTTTGACAAGCTGGTCAAAGAGGCCAAGAAAACACCTGACCAGGCCAAGCGCACCGAACTGTACAAGCAGGCGCAACACCTCCTCAAAGACCAGGTTCCCATGACACCTATCGCTCACTCGACGGTGTTCCAACCCATGCGCGCCAACGTGCAGGACTTCAAGATCAGCCCATTCGGCTTGAACTCCTTCTACGGCGTCAGCGTCAGCAATTAAGGTTTTGCAACGGCGACGTTTTTGACGTCGCCGTTGCGTTATCTACCGAGAAAGCAGGAATTTGCCTACAGCCTGATCCGCTGCGTAGTACAGCAGAGGCTTAGGCCATATCGACTTTTCCTACGAGCCTTTCGGAATCTTCGCATTTACTGCCGGGCCCATGGTTCATACCGTCGGGGTCCGACCAGTTCATGCGTGGGCTCTCGGTTATTGCTGCACGTCATGGCTTGAGATCAGTGAGGCCTCCACGTCCTCGGACGTGACGAAGTCTCATTGTCAAAAACACTAAAAAGAGGGAGCGTCATGCGCCATTCCTTGGTTTTTTCCGCATTGCTGGGCACCGGCCTGTTGGCCGCCACTTCCATCAGCCAGGCTGCCAGTAACAGCCTGGTGTTCTGCTCCGAAGGCAGCCCGGCTGGCTTCGACACCGCGCAGTACACCGCCGCGACCGATAACGACGCCGCCGAGCCGTTGTACAACCGATTGGCAGAATTCGAAAAAGGCGCCACCAACGTAGTACCGGGCCTGGCGACGAGCTGGGACATTTCCGAGGACGGCCTCAAGTACACCTTTCACCTACGCGAAGGGGTGAAATTTCACACCACTGCGTACTTCAAACCGACCCGTGACTTCAACGCCGATGACGTGCTGTTCACGTTCAATCGCATGCTCGATCCGCAGCAACCCTTCCGTAAGGCTTACCCGACCGAATTCCCGTATTTCAACGGAATGAGCCTGAACAAGAACATCGCCAAGGTCGAAAAGACCGGGCCGCTGACCGTGGTCATGACGCTAAACAGCGTGGACGCCGCGTTTATCCAGAACATCGCCATGAGTTTCGCCGCCATTCTTTCGGCCGAGTACGCCGATCAGTTGCTGGCGTCCGGCAAGCCGAGCGACATCAACCAGAAGCCGATCGGCACTGGCCCGTTCGTGTTCAAGAGCTACCAGAAAGACTCCAATATCCGTTACAGCGGCAACAAGCAGTATTGGGACCCGAGCCGGGTCAAGCTCGACAACCTGATCTTCGCTATCAATACCGACGCCTCGGTGCGTGTGCAGAAGCTCAAGGCCAATGAGTGCCAGATCACGCTGCATCCGCGCCCTGCCGACGTGACCGCGCTGAAGAACGACGCCAGACTCAAGCTCATCGAGAAGCCTGGTTTCAACCTCGGTTACATCGCCTACAACGTGCGTCACAAACCGTTCGACCAGCTCGAAGTGCGCCAGGCACTGGACATGGCGGTGAACAAGCAAGGCATTCTCAACGTCGTCTACCAAGGTGCCGGTCAACTGGCGGTCAACGCCATGCCGCCGACCCAGTGGTCCTACGACGACACCATCAAGGACGCCGCCTACAACCCGGAAAAAGCCAAGGAGCTGCTCAAGGCTGCCGGCGTGAAAGAAGGCACCGAAATCACCCTCTGGGCGATGCCGGTCCAGCGCCCCTATAACCCCAATGCCAAATTGATGGCCGAGATGCTCCAGGCCGACTGGGCGAAGATCGGTCTCAAGGTCAAGATTGTCAGCTACGAATGGGGCGAATACATCAAGCGCACCAAGAATGGCGAACACGACGTCAGCCTGATTGGCTGGACCGGTGACAACGGCGACCCGGACAACTGGCTCGGCACGCTATACAGCTGCGACGCCATTGGCGGCAACAACTACTCCATGTGGTGTGATCCGGCTTACGACAAGCTGATCAAGCAGGCCAAGGTCGTCACCGACCATGACCAGCGCACCGTGCTTTACAAACAGGCTCAGCAATTGCTCAAGCAGCAAGTGCCGATCACGCCTGTCGCCCATTCGACGGTCAACCAGCCGTTGAGCGCCAAAGTCGAAGGATTCAAGGTGAGTCCTTTCGGCCGCAACGTGTTCTCGGGTGTCAGCCTGGAAAAATAACCGATTAGCCGCAACCGCTGGGGGCGCATTGCGCCCTCACGCAAGCGTATTGCCGTAATTCGTCGATTCAGCCTGCAGCAAACGTTTGCTATGCCTTGAATGAGTTTCAACCAAATAGCCGGATCACCAAAAAAGACCGGCAATAAAAAAAGAAAGTAAGGAGCTTCACCCATGAAACTGAGCAGCACCGCGTTATTGGCCTTGGCCATCAGCAGCGTAACCGCCACGGCCTACGCAGAATCCCAAAGCCAGGCGTTTACCCCGGTTACCGTGAAAGAGAAAAGCGCCCAAAGCGAAGCCACCGGCTTCGTCGAAGGCCAGTCGATCAGCGGCACCACGCGTAACTGGTATGCGAACGAACAACTGAAACGTGGCGGTCAGTTCGCTTACAAAAAGAACGGCGTATCGACCGATACAGATCGTCGTATCAACTGGGTGCAAGGCACCATCATCAAGTACAACTCCGGCTTCACCGAAGGCACTGTGGGGATCAGCACCGAAGTGGCGGCGTACAACGCCATTGCCCTGGATCGTGATCGCAAGGACCTGGCGTCCAACAACGGCGGCGCACCGGGCACTCGCCCAGGCGCGGGCAACAACCGTACCCTGACCGAAGAAGGCGGCGACGCCGTAGACCAGTGGAGCAAGCTCGGCCTGGCCAACGTCAAGGCCCGTGTTTCCAACACCACCCTGACGGCCGGACGCCAGAACTTCAGCAGCCCGATGGTCGATGTGATCGGTAACCGTGCGCTGCCTTCGAGCTTCGAAGGTGTGAGCCTGCACAGCGAAGAGCTGGAGAACCTGTCCTTCGACGTGGGCACGTTCGATCGCAACTCTCCGCGTATGGAGCAAAGCCAGCGCAAGTTCCGCACCGAATACGCCAACGGCATCGTTGAAACCGATCACGTCCACACCGCAGGCATCACCTACACGCCATTTGCCAGCCTGACCACCAGCCTTTGGGCAACCCAGGCCGAAGACATCTGGAACCAGTACTACTTCGGCGCCTCCCACGTGCTGGGCGACAGCTCGGTCCTGAGCCTGACCACCGGCCTGAACTACTACAAAACCCAGGAAGAAGGCAAAGCGCTGATCGGCAATATCGACAACGATACCTACTCCCTGACGTTCGGCCTGACTCACCAGGCGCACAGCCTGAGCTTTTCCTACCAGGAAGTGAACGGTAACGAGTACTTCGATTACCTGCACGAAACCAACGGCATCTACCTGGCCAACTCCCTGCTGTCGGACTTCAACGGCCCGAACGAGAAGTCCTTCCAGATTGCCTACGGTCTGAACATGGCCGAATACGGCGTGCCTGGCTTGAAGTTCAACATCTACCAGGCTCGCGGCTGGGGTATCGACGGCACTCACTACACCGGCAACGGCGGCGTAGTGGGCAAGGGTTACGACGGCATCCAGAGCCAGGACGGCGAACACCACTACGAATACGGTATCGGTGCTTCGTACGCCGTGCAGAGCGGCCCGCTCAAGGCCACCGCGATCCGCGCGACCTACACCGCTCACCGCGCCAGCGAAAACCAGGCGGATGGCAGCATCAACGAGTTCCGTCTCGTGACCACCATCCCGTTCAACATTTTGTAAAAACGCCAGCCCGACGGCTGACTCATCACGAGTCGGCCCTCTGGTTTTTGTCCTTAACCGATTGCAGAGGGTTCTTGATGAAAATGCTTCCCCTACGTGCGGCCATCGCGGCCGCGTTGCTGAGTGTCGCTGTTGGCGTCTCGGCCAAACCCTTGGTGGTTTGCACCGAGAACAGCCCGGAAGGCTTTGACACAGCCCTGTACACGACTGCAGTCACCGCCGATGCCGCGGCCGAAACCATCTTCAATCGTCTGGCAGACTTCAAGCCCGGCACCACCGAAGTGATTCCGGCACTGGCCGAGTCCTGGGACATCAGCGAAGACGGTCTGACCTACACGTTCCACCTGCGCAAAGGCGTCAAGTTTCACACCACCGAATACTTCAAGCCGACCCGTGACATGAACGCCGACGACGTGCTCTGGAGTTTCCAGCGTCAGCTCGACCCGAATCACCCGTGGCACAAACAATCGAGCGTGGGCTTCCCGTACTTTGAAAGCATGGGTTTCAAGGAACTGCTCAAAAGCGTCGAAAAAGTTGACGACAACACCGTCAAGTTCACCCTGACCCGTCGCGAAGCGCCGTTCCTGGCCGACATCGCCATGGCATTCGCCTCGATCTACTCAGCCGAGTACGCCGACCAACTGCTCAAGGCCAACAAGACCGGTGACCTGAACAACAAACCGATCGGCACCGGCCCGTTCGTTTTCCAGCGCTACAACAAGGACGCACAGGTTCGCTTCAAGGCCAACCCGGACTACTTTCGTGGCAAGCCACCGGCTGATGCGCTGATCCTGGCCATCGCCACCGACAACAACGTGCGCCTGCAAAAGCTCAAGGCCAACGAGTGCCAAGTCGCGCTGTACCCGAAGCCGGATGACATCCCGAGCATCAAGAAAGACACCCAGCTGAAGGTTGATGAACTGAACGCGATGACCGTTTCGTACATCGCCATGAACACCTCGCACAAGTACATGAGTGATGTGCGGGTGCGCAAAGCCATCGACATCGCTTTCGACAAAGAAGCCGCTGTCAACGCGCTGTTCGGTAAAGGCAATGCCACCGTGGCGGTCAACCCGTACCCGGACACTCTGTTGGGCTACAACCACACACTGACCAAC
This sequence comes from Pseudomonas sp., assembly GCA_003525045.1. Lineage (GTDB taxonomy): Bacteria > Pseudomonadota > Gammaproteobacteria > Pseudomonadales > Pseudomonadaceae > Aquipseudomonas. The sequence continues at coordinate 6,778 of DQGF01000135.1, forward strand.
CCGCCCCGCGACCTGGACAAGGCTCGCGCCCTGCTCAAGGAAGCCGGCGTGCCGGAGGGCACCGTTTTTACCCTGTTCACCCGCAACGGTGGTGGTGCGACCAACCCTAACCCGATGCTCGCCGCGCAGATGATGCAGGCGGACCTGGCCAAGGTCGGAATCAAGCTCGACATCCGCGTCATGGAATGGGGCGAAATGCTCAAGCGCGCGAAAAACGGCGAACACGACATGGTAGCTGCCGGATGGGCGGGCGATAACGGCGACCCGGATAACTTCCTGACGCCTATGCTCAGTTGCGAGGCGGCCAAAAACGGCGAAAACTACGCACGCTGGTGTAACGAGAAGTTCCAGGCGCTGCTCGATGAAGCCCGGGCTAAAGTGAACCCTGCCGAACGCTCGGCGCTCTATGAGCAAGCCCAGGCCATTTTCAACCAGGACCAGCCATGGATCAGCATGGCACACACCCGTATGTTCACCGCAATGCGCAACAACGTAGAGGGCTATCACATCAGCCCGCTCACCACTAATAACTTCGCCACCACCCAGGCGAAGTAGATAAGAAAACTCCCGGCGTCCCTGACCCCAGGGACGCCAGGCACGCGTA
>DQGF01000304.1:0-659 GCA_003525045.1 Pseudomonas sp.
GTCGATCTCAGCGACATCTGGCTGCCCGCCACCTGGAACAACCAACCTGCCGACGCCGTGCAACTGTGTTTCAGCGAAATCCAGCTCAGCGCTGCACGCCTGAAGCGCCTTGAGGAAGAACCGGCGTTGCGCGCCCAGCGCTGTCAGAGCCCCGCGTTGCAATGCGAGAGCCAGACGTTCGAACGGCTTTTCGACCAGCAGCCCGATGGGCAGGCCATGCTGGAGGCCTTCAGTCGCTTCAATGCGTGGGATGCACAAGCGTCCGATAGCGCGACGAAAGCCAGCGTCACCTGGCGCAACCTGGCCGAACGGGCCTTTCCGGTCAGCTTGATCGCCGCGCAACGGGCACGCCAAAGCGGTTTCGAGTATGTGCTGGAGCATCCGGGGCGTTATGTGTGCGACCTCTCGGGGCAATTCGCGGCGCAGCGCAAAACCGAAGCCAAGGCCTGCCTTGATCAGTGGGAGCAAGGCGCCACGCCCTCCCGGCCTGAAACGCTGGAAACCAGCGCCTGGGCCGACTGCCTCGCCACGTTGTTGGAACAACTGCGTGGAAAAACGCCGAGCGCCGATGAAGCGGATCTATGGCAACCCCAGCCCACCGTCGTCGATGTGTTGGAAGCGGCTCGGCAACGGCGCTTGTGCGGCGTGCTGCTGGGGGA
>DQGF01000304.1:938-3034 GCA_003525045.1 Pseudomonas sp.
CACGCTTGTGCGGCGTGCTGCTGGAGGACCCTCGCTACCGCGTGCGGCATCTGGTTTCACAGATCCAGCAGCAACAGCAACTGCTGACGCTGTATGCCGAGCGCGCCAGCCTTCACCCCCACCACGCCAGCGCGGTCATGGTCCAGCAACTGATCGTGCCGGCGACGATCGGCGGCCAGAAAAACCCGTTGCACGCTTGCTTTGACAAGGTGAAAGAGGCCGGTCGCCGCGACATCAACCGCTTCACCGCCACCGCTGAACGCGCCCTGCTCTGGCAACAACTGAACATGGCGCAGACGTTGCTCGCCGAATGCCTGCAACAACCGGTCACGCAGCAAACCCTGGCCGATCATTTGAGCCTGGACGGTTTTGACTACCTGGCTGCGTTGTTTGCCGTCAGCCAGGTTTTCGCGAGCCTCGCCACCGTACCCGCGCAACTTGATCCGCTGGCCAGCAATGGCGATGTCACCAACGCGCTGACCGGGTTGAGTCTTTATAGTCCGCAGGCCAGCGTTGGCCAGGCATTGCTCAACGACATCGCCCACGACCCGGCGCACTCGCTGCACGGGATGCTCTGGCCTGCCGTCGATGACGCGGAACTGGGCGCGCCTTATTTGCAGTCCACCGAGAAAACACTCAACGACGGCGATGGTCGTTTACGCGCCGAACACCTCGCCGTATTCGAAAGCGATCCGGGACCTTACTACCCGCAGGTCGAACACCTCGACGGCCATTTGTTAGAAGGCCTGCTGGCCAGCGGCAGCCTGAGCAGCACACTTACTGGCCAATCGAAAGCGGCGGCCAGCACGTTGGTCAGCATTTACGAAAACCTCGCGGGCGCTATCGAAACCGCCAGCAGTGCGGTGAACAAACCGTCTGCGGCACAGACCGCTCACGCCCCCACCAGTGCCTATCTGCATGGCCTCGGCGTGGGGTTGTTGCGCAGCCTGATGCCCAAGACCTTTGGCGAAGTGCACTTCATCAATCGCCGTGATGCTGATCCGCAGCGTTATCACCTCTTTGGTTTGTCCGATGTGCCGACTGGGGATCAGCGGCCTCGGCGGGTGATGGGTGAGTATTTGGATGCTCAGGGGCGGCTGTTGAAGGTGGGGAATGCTGCTGAAGTATTCGAGACACCGGACGCTCCACGCGCAGGTAACTACAAACTGCTGGTGATGCCGGTAGAGCATCCGACGGTGCGCAGCCTTAGTGCGCTGAATCAGCGGATTAATGTGGTGCATAAAGAAGATGTCGAAGCGCAGGCGACGGATAAAGCGAAAGTGAAGGGTGCGTTGCAACAGGGCGTGGATGAGCATGCGGGGTTGGCGAATAGCCGGGTTTATCGCGTGCTGGGCTCGTTGCCGTTTGCGGCGGGGGTTTTGATGTTGGAGGTTTGGAATGTAAGGATGGAGTGGCAGGGGCGGGAGCAAGTAAGACGGGAGAAGGGGGTACTTCGGTCTCGCCTGTCTACGATAGGGGCCACCGTAGATCTAGCTATAGCGCTGGAAATGTTGACGGTAAAACTTGCCGGTACCGAATCGGTTTTAGCGGCGGGTCGCAAGGTTATTTTTATAATTTCAAATGAGGCCGCGATAACTTTAGGTTCTCTAGCAGTCGAGTATTTAGTAAAGGAATTTACCGTGCGACTGGTTGCGCAAATAACCAGTGGTTTGGTTCTGACAGGCATTAGCTTGTACGACGCTTGGTACGCCCAAAGATGGGGCGATGATGCAATGTGGGGGTATCTGATGATGGCTGTAGGCGGTTCCATCAGCGCTCTCAGCAATCTGGTCATTGGTACCGTCACCTTTCTGGAATTGGGTCCCGGCGGTTGGGCAGCACTGATATTGATCGTGATCGGCGCCGGTTTGGCTTGGTGGCTGACCGACAAGCCCATCGAAGAATGGCTGGTCAACGGCCCTTTCGGTACTCAAGTTCATTCAGACAATGCGCACCTACTGGATCCGCAGCGCGGTTTCTACTACCTGATCAGTTTGTTTGCCGACATTCGCATCAACATTGGTACCAACCCTGAATTCGTCCCCAATGCCAAACATGACATTCACGCAAAAACACCTTTTCAAGTGATCTCGTCC
>DQGF01000358.1:0-1964 GCA_003525045.1 Pseudomonas sp.
GCGTGCAGCAGGCCCTGCTCAAGTTGATCGAAGGCACGGTCGCTTCCGTTCCGCCTCAAGGTGGTCGCAAGCACCCGCAGCAGGAATTCCTTCAGGTCGATACCCGTAACATCCTGTTCATCTGCGGTGGTGCGTTCTCCGGTCTGGAAAAGGTTATTCAAAACCGTTCCACCCGTGGCGGCATCGGTTTCAACGCAGAAGTGCGCAGCAAGGAAGAAGGCAAGAAAGTCGGTGAGTCCCTGCGTGAAGTCGAGCCTGACGATCTGGTCAAGTTCGGTCTGATCCCGGAGTTCGTTGGTCGTCTGCCGGTACTTGCCACGCTGGACGAGCTTGATGAGGCTGCGTTGATGCAGATTCTCACCGAGCCGAAAAATGCGCTGACCAAACAGTATGCCAAGTTGTTCGAGATGGAAGGTGTAGACCTGGAATTCCGGGCCGACGCGCTGAAATCGGTCGCCAAACGTGCCCTGGAACGCAAGACCGGTGCCCGTGGCCTGCGTTCGATTCTCGAAGGTGTATTGCTCGACACTATGTACGAAATCCCCTCGCAGTCCGAGGTGAGTAAAGTAGTGATCGACGAAAGCGTTATAGAAGGCAAGTCCAAGCCACTGTATATCTACGAAAACAGTGAGCCGGCTGCCAAGGCAGCGCCAGACGCCTAAGCGTCACGCTGCTGCAACAAAGAAGGGGCCTTCGGGCCCCTTTGCTATTGTGGACAGGCCGCAATCTGCAAAGCCGTTCTTTTATCCGCTTGTTTTTTTCCAAATCAGCCCCCATCTTGGTTTCAAGCTAACTCCCATCTGTTTACGGCCTTATGGCCGCCGTAGAGGCGAAATCATGAAGACAACCATCGAATTGCCTCTCCTGCCATTGCGCGATGTTGTGGTTTATCCGCACATGGTTATCCCGCTGTTCGTGGGGCGCGAGAAATCCATCGAAGCCCTCGAGGCAGCGATGACGGGCGACAAGCAGATCCTTCTGCTGGCTCAGAGAAATCCTGCTGACGACGATCCCGGTGAAGATGCACTTTATCGCGTAGGTACCATCGCGACCGTTCTGCAGCTGCTCAAGCTGCCTGACGGCACGGTCAAGGTTTTGGTCGAAGGTGAACAGCGGGGCGCCGTGGAGCGCTTCAGCGAAGTGGACGGCCACTGCCGCGCCGAAGTCTCGCTGATCGACGAAGTCGACGCGCCTGAGCGCGAGTCGGAAGTGTTTGTTCGCAGCCTGCTGGCTCAGTTCGAACAATATGTGCAGTTGGGCAAGAAAGTCCCGGCTGAAGTCCTGTCTTCGCTCAACAGCATCGACGAGCCAGGCCGCCTGGTCGACACCATGGCCGCACACATGGCCCTGAAGATCGAGCAGAAGCAGGAAATCCTCGAAATCATCGATTTGTCGGCCCGGGTCGAGCACGTTCTGGCGTTGCTGGATGCCGAGATCGATCTGCTGCAAGTCGAAAAACGCATTCGCGGTCGCGTCAAGAAACAAATGGAGCGCAGTCAGCGCGAGTATTACTTGAATGAGCAGATGAAGGCCATTCAGAAAGAACTCGGCGACAGTGAAGAAGGCCACAACGAAATCGAAGAGCTGAAAAAGCGCATCGATGCCGCCGGCCTGCCGAAAGATGCCTTGGCCAAAGCCCAGGGTGAACTGAACAAGCTCAAGCAAATGTCGCCAATGTCCGCGGAAGCCACCGTGGTGCGTTCGTACATCGACTGGCTGGTTCAGGTGCCGTGGAAGGCTCAGAGCAAAGTGCGTCTGGACCTGGCTCGTGCCGAAGACATTCTCGACGCCGATCACTACGGCCTGGAAGAAGTCAAAGAACGGATCCTCGAATACCTCGCCGTGCAAAAGCGCGTGAAGAAAATTCGGGGCCCGGTGTTGTGCCTGGTCGGTCCTCCGGGGGTGGGTAAAACCTCGCTGGCGGAATCGATTGCTCACGCCACCAACCGCAAGTTCGTGCGCAT
>DQGF01000358.1:2262-13106 GCA_003525045.1 Pseudomonas sp.
CCAACCGCAAGTTCGTGCGCATGGCCCTCGGCGGTGTTCGCGATGAAGCGGAAATTCGGGGTCATCGCCGTACTTATATCGGTTCGATGCCAGGAAGATTGATTCAAAAGATGACAAAAGTGGGCGTGCGCAACCCGCTGTTCCTGCTCGATGAAATCGACAAAATGGGCAGCGACATGCGTGGCGATCCGGCATCGGCGTTGCTGGAAGTGCTCGATCCCGAGCAGAACCACAACTTCAACGATCACTATCTGGAAGTCGACTACGACCTGTCCGATGTGATGTTCCTGTGCACCTCGAACTCGATGAATATCCCGCCGGCGCTGCTGGACCGGATGGAAGTGATTCGTCTGCCGGGTTACACCGAAGACGAGAAAATCAACATCGCCGTCAAATACCTTTCGCCGAAGCAGATTACGGCCAACGGCTTGAAGAAAGGCGAGCTGGAATTCGACGCCGAAGCGATTCGCGACATCATCCGCTACTACACCCGCGAAGCCGGTGTACGTGGGCTGGAGCGCCAGATTGCCAAGGTTTGCCGCAAGGCGGTCAAAGAGCATGCGATGGAAAAACGCTTCTCGGTGAAGGTCACGGCCGACATGCTGGAACACTTCCTGGGCGTGCGTAAATTCCGTTACGGCCTGGCCGAATCCCAGGATCAGATCGGTCAGGTAACCGGCCTGGCGTGGACTCAAGTGGGTGGCGAATTGCTGACCATCGAAGCCGCAGTCGTTCCGGGCAAGGGTCAACTGATCAAGACCGGTTCCCTGGGTGATGTGATGGTCGAATCGATCACCGCAGCCCTGACCGTGGTCCGCAGCCGCGCGAAGAGCCTGGGGATCCCCCTGGACTTCCACGAGAAGCGTGACACGCACATCCACATGCCGGAAGGGGCTACCCCGAAGGACGGCCCTAGCGCCGGTGTGGGCATGTGCACGGCCCTGGTATCGGCATTGACCGGCATTCCGGTACGCGCCGATGTCGCCATGACGGGTGAAATCACCCTGCGTGGTCAGGTGCTGGCAATTGGCGGGCTGAAAGAAAAACTGCTCGCCGCTCACCGTGGCGGAATCAAGACGGTGATCATTCCCGAAGAGAATGTCCGCGATCTGAAGGAAATTCCTGACAATATCAAAGCGGATCTTCAGATTAAACCGGTTAAATGGATTGACGAGGTCCTGCAAATTGCGCTGCAATACGCGCCGGAGCCCTTGCCTGATGTGGCTCCGGAGATAGTTGCAAAGGATGAAAAACGCGAGTCTGACTCTAAGGAAAGAATTAGCACGCATTAGTACAGCATTTGCCTGGAGGGCTTGTTGACAGCTTTTTAGAGCCCTTGTTATAAAGCGGCTCTTAAGTGTCTGTAGGCCATTCAGCACTCGTTTTTGCTTTCACCAAAAAACTTAGAATCATACTCAAACAGATATAAGGGGACTTAGAGTGAACAAGTCGGAACTGATTGATGCTATCGCTGCATCCGCTGATATCCCGAAAGCTGCTGCTGGCCGTGCGCTGGACGCTGTAATCGAATCCGTCACTGGCGCTCTCAAGGCCGGCGACTCTGTTGTTCTGGTGGGTTTCGGTACGTTCTCCGTCACCGATCGTCCAGCACGCATTGGTCGTAACCCACAGACCGGTAAGACGCTGGAAATCGCAGCCGCCAAAAAACCAGGTTTCAAAGCCGGCAAAGCACTGAAAGAAGCTGTCAACTAAGTTCGATTCAGATTTTTGCCTATCCGGGTCGGGGTCATGCCTGACCTGGCAGCGGAGCGGTACTCCAGTTGGCAAAGCGCCAAACCTGAGGCACCGAGGGTCGCACGTTCGAGCCCTCGATCCGCTCCGCCAGTTACGAGAAGGCGCATCCTCGGATGCGCCTTTCTTCTATCCGGATTCTACCCACGCTCCACGGTTGCCTAATTTTGAAGTTCAACCGTTTCTGGGGGACGCATGCTGCAGAATATCAGGGACAATTCACAAGGCTGGATTGCCAAGACCATTATCGGGATCATCGTTGTATTGATGGCATTCACCGGTATCGAGGCCATTTTCCAGGCGACGACCAACAGCCAGGACGCGGCCAAGGTCAATGGTGAAGAAATCAGTCAAAGCGAGCTGAGCCAGGCGGTCGATATGCAACGCCGTCAACTCATGCAACAGCTGGGCAAGGACTTCGATGCTTCCTTGCTCGACGAAAAAATGCTGCGCGAATCGGCCCTCAAAGGCTTGATCGATCGCAAACTGCTGCTGCAAGGCGCAGAAAAATCGCACTTCGCGTTTTCCGAAGCGGCTTTGGACCAGGTGATCCTGCAAACGCCTGAATTCCAGGTGGACGGCAAGTTCAGCGCTGAGCGTTTCGACCAGGTCATTCGTCAACTCGGCTACAGCCGCATGCAATTCCGCCAGATGCTGGCTCAGGAAATGCTGATCGGTCAGCTGCGCGCCGGTCTGGCTGGCAGCGGTTTCGTCACCGATGCACAGGTGTTGGCTTTCGCCCGTCTGGAAAAACAGACTCGTGATTTCGCTTCCATGAACGTCAAGGCCGACCCGGCGGCTGTGAAGCTGACGGACGATGAGGTCAAGGCTTACTACGACGAACACGCCAAGGAATTCATGACGCCGGATCAGGTGGTCATCGATTACATCGAATTGAAGAAGTCCTCCTTCTTCGATCAGGTCAGCGTCAAGGACGAAGACCTGCAAGAGGCGTATCACAAAGAAACCGCGAACCTGTCCGAACAGCGTCGGGCCGCGCACATTCTGATCGAAGTGAACGACAAGGTGACCGAGGCGCAAGCCAAGGCGAAGATCGAAGAGGTCCAGGCACGCCTGACCAAGGGCGAGAAATTCGAGGCGCTGGCCAAGGAATTCTCCCAGGACCCGGGTTCGGCCAGTAATGGCGGTGACCTCGGTTTCGCCGGTCCTGGTGTCTACGATCCAGCGTTCGAAACAGCGTTGTATGCGTTGGCCAAGGACCAGGTTTCGGAGCCGGTGCGCACCGACTACGGTTTCCACCTGATCAAGTTGTTGGGTGTCGAAGCACCTGAAGTGCCGACGTTCGCCAGCCTTAAAGACAAGCTGACCCGCGAGCTGAAGACCCAGCAGGTGGAGCAGCATTTCGTCGAGGCCACCAAGCAACTGGAAGACTCGTCGTTCGAAGCCTCCGATCTGGCCCAGCCGGCGCAAGACTTGAAGTTGACCGTTCACACGTCCAAGCCGTTCGGCCGTGAAGGTGGCGAAGGTGTTGCGGCCAACCGTGCCGTGGTTACTGCGGCATTCAGTCCTGAAGTGCTGGATGAGGGTGCCAACAGCACCGCCATCGAGCTCGATCCGGAAACCGTGATCGTGCTGCGCGCCAAAGAGCACCTGAAGCCTGCGCAACTGCCGCTCGAAAGCGTGGCTGCCGCGATCCGTGGGCAGTTGGCCAAGGAGCACGCCAGTGCTGCCGCCAAGACCAAGGCTGATGAGTTGATCGCCAGCCTGCGCGACGGCAAGACCCCGCTGGACCAGGCTATCGATGGCCAGAACTGGAAAGTCACCGCCGCAGCCACTCGCGCTCAGGAAGGGATCGACCCGACTGTGCTGCAAGCGCTGTTCCGCATGCCCAAACCAGCCGCGAAGGACAAACCGACCTTCAGCAGCGTGACCCTGGCCGATGGTAGCCTGGTAATCGTGCGTCTGAACGGCGTGAACGAAGCGGCGGCCCCGACCGATGAAGAGAAGGCCGAGTACCGTCGCTTCCTCGCCTCGCGCATTGGCCAGCAAGACTTTGCGGCGTTCCGCAAGCAGCTGGAAGCCGAAGCGAAGATCGAGCGGTTCTGATGCCTGATTGAGTTCGGCGCGACACAAAGACCCCGGCCGAAAGGCCGGGGTTTTTTTATAAGCAAAATCAAAAGATCGCAACCTGCGGCAGCTCCTACGCCGGGCCGCGTTCGGACGATCTTTTGATTTTTTACCCTGCTTATCGGAACGCTAAAATCATCCAGCGACTTTCCTGTATATAAACGGTCAGTTGTCGTGTATCTGTTTTAAGACCCTAATCGGTACGACGCTAAGCATCGATCTGTTGCACAATACGCCCCGGACCGTTTTCTTCAGGATGTTCAATGTTTAAATCAATTCCCATGCAGATAGTCGGGCTTGCGCTGATAGTGGCCGCCGCTGCCGGCTGCTCGTCGAAAAAGGCCGCCATCTATGAGCATGAGAATTTCGATGACTCCGGTACCTTTTCCCGCAATTACCCGGTGACCGATGCGCAGACCTGCGAAGCCGCCCGTCGGGCGTTGCTCAGTCAGGGCTATATCATCACCAGCAGCGATCCAAAACTGGTCAGTGGTCACAAGAGCTTCCAGCAGACCGGCGAGACGCACATGGAGATCAGCTTCAGCGTGGTCTGCGCCGATGACGGCACCGAGGGGCATCATGCGACCATGTTCGCCAACGCCCTGCAGGACCGCTATGCGCTGAAGAAGACCAACAACTCCGCCAGCCTCGGTGTGGGTGTGTTGGGCTCGGTATCGATGCCGATCGGCTCCTCGGACGACTCGATGGTCAAGGTCGCCAGCGAAACCGTATCGTCGCCCAAGTTCTACGAGCGTTTCTTTACCCTGGTCGAGTTGTTCCTGCCACCGGAAGCGAAGAAGGCCGCACACATCACCGAAAAGCCGAAAACTGACCTGGGTGTGCCTGAAGCCAAGGCTGCACCGGCTCACTTGGCGCCGACGCCCGCACCGGCAGCAGCGCCTGCTCCCGCTCCGGCCGCGGAGCCTGCTCCGCAACCTGCTGCTTCGGAGCCGGTTGCACCGCCGCCTGAAACGGCACCGATTACCCCGGCCGAGAACAGCGAACCGGCATCGTCCACCGAAACCGTCACCCCGCCGGCGGACTCGAGCCTGCCGCCACCGACCGAGCCGATTTCGGCCATGCCGGTCACCGCCCAGTAATAATGTTACGGGATCGGGGCGCATGACGCCGATCCCGCAAATGCCTGCATCATTGATCCGCGTCAACCCTGGTCGCCGTCCTGCGGCCAGTATCGAAAAAATCCTGTGATAAATTCCTGATTGCCTGCTACGTTTTATCAAGTAGCCGCGTAGCGTCTTGCCTGCGTCATTTTTCTTTCACGTGGGCACTTTATGCTCAGTGCGCAGGTCACTTATTCAGGCATTTTTTTCAATAAGCCGTGGGAGATTCAAAATGGACGAATATCAAGAAGAGCTGCTCGAATATCAGGCGTTCGAACTCGACCCGCTGGAACCAGCGGAAGACGCTACCGAGCTGTAGGCGTCAGGCGGATTGGCGATGGCTGCGGCGAAACTCGCCGGGTGTCTGGCCATTCCAGCGTTTGAAGGCCCGTTGAAAGGCTTCGGCTGAGGCAAAGCCCAGCAAGTAGGCGATTTCTCCGAACGCCAGTTCGGTATCGCGGATGTAGGTCATGGCCAGGTCACGGCGCGTGTCGTTGAGAATCGCGCGAAATTGCGTGCCTTCCTCGGTCAGTTTGCGGCGCAAGGTCCAGGTCGGCAGCTTCAGGCGTGCCGCCACTTCTTCCAGGTCGGGTTCCCGGCCACCATTGAGCAACGGCCCCAGCAACTGAGTGATGCGTTCACGCAGGCTGCGGGTGCGTGTCAATTGCTCCAGTTCCCGTTCGCACAGTTGCAGCAAGTGCCGCCAGGTGCTTGGGCAGTGCAGCGGATTGCGCTGGGCGAGACTGGCCAGGCTCAGGCGCAGTTGATTCTGTTCGGCACCGAACTGGATCGGGCAGTCGCCCAGCATGGCGTAAGCCTCACGGTAATCCGGCGCTTGGAACTCGATCTCGATGCGTTCGGCCCGTAGCGGGGCAGGGCTGACGCTGGACAGTTGCTGCAACCAGCCGGCGAGGATCGAATCCACCACAAAGCGGTTGTAGGCGTTGTAAGGGCTGATGGAATAAAACCGCAGCCAGGCGCCCTGGGCATCCTCGTGAAAACTTGATTGGCCGCGATAGTTGGAGCCGTACAAGGCTTCGAAACGAATCAGGCAGCGCGCCGCTTCTCGCACCGTCGGCGCCTGGGCGGCGGTGACCCCGGCCAGGCCGGCCTGGCTCAGGCGACTGAGCTGACCCATGCGCAAACCCAATGCCGGGTCGCCGGTCAGTTGTATGGCACTGTGGCCCAGGCGCATGTAGCGCGGGATCGAGAGCCGGGCGCCCGCTTCGCTCAGGCGAGCCGCGTCGAGGCCATATTGCTCAAGCAGCGGCAGCGGGTCTGCACCGTGGCTGCGCACGGCGTCGGCCAGGCTATGCACAAAGCCCACCGACAGATCGCCCAGGCGCATAGGCAAGGGTTTCATGGTTTACAACCAGAGGTTCAGCAAACGCGCACCACGGGCATTACCGTCGGCGAAATGCTGGCCGTTGCTGCTGAGAAAGCTCTGCCCGGCGCTGCCTTGATCCCAGAACTGACCGCGCAGGAATACGCTCATGCCGGCAATCGCCTGGCTGCTGGGGGGTTGGGCGGTCAGTGTCAGGTGGTGCCAGGCCTGGCCTTCGCTGAGTTCCCCGGCCTTGAGGCTGACGGAGCCGGGCGTCGACAAGCCCTTGTAGCCGCGCCACGGTTTATCCCAGGTGCCGTGCCCGGTAATGAAGGCCGGCACCGCGACGAACTTCGCGCCCTGAACGTCGAGCTTGCGGTAGTTGTCCGGGTACCAGCTGTCGCTGCCGATCAGCACTCCCAGGCGTCCGGCCGGGGTATCGACGACGCTGAGCGTATGCTCGCCATTGGCCGCGATAACGTCATGTTCATCGAACACTGGGTGCATCTGGCGCTGGGGCTGGCCAATCGGCAGACCGTCACGGCCGAACACCACACTGCTGTTATACAGCGCACCGCCGCCGATTTTCAGGCTGCCGTCGATGATGCTGGGCTCGGGCAACACAATGGAGCCCGCCACCAGGGTCACGTGGAATTCTTTTGCCAGCCCACCGAACAGTGCCTGGTAGTCCTTGGCCATGCCTTTGGCTTTCATGCGCAGGTGAGCGTCGTCCAGGCGACTGTCACCCCTGGCACCGATCAGCGCACGGACGAACTGCAACGGATTGCTCGCCGCCAGCCAGTTCATGGCTTCCTTGAGGGTGGTGGCCTGGTACAGCTCATCTTTCTCGCCGCTGACCATCAGCCAGGTGCCGATATGTTCCGGCAGCACGACGATGGTTTTTTCATTCAGCAGGCCCTGGTCCCGGGCCTTCTGCAAATAGGCCGCGAGCTTGCGGTGCAAGCGCTCGGAGCTTTGGTAGTCGGTGGGAAACAATTCGGGCTGGATGCCCAGCAGGTTGCCGCGATCGGCAGGGGTGCCCTGATCGACGGCGAGGTCGATACGCAGGTCCGACAGGTAATGACCCACCGGACGATCCGCGGCCCACATGGCGTAGGTCGTAAGGGCGGCAATCAAGGCCATGGAGAGGGTCAAATACAAAAGTTTGCGCATGGGAAAACAGTCAACGGCCGTGTGCAGGGTTCGCTGACTAGGGTAGGGCCCATGCTGGCGCTTGCCAAGGGGCGCTGCGCATTTGGATCAATAAGTTGTCACTTACGGTCATTGAGCGGCCGGTGGAGTGCTCATAGTCTGTTGCACATGACAGAGGGGTGCCCAAGAGCGCCCACACTTTTTCCGTGATCGCTCGTTGTGGAGTTACCGATGGCCGCCGCTCATTACCCGCACCTGTTGGCCCCGCTGGACCTGGGTTTTACCACGTTGCGCAACCGCACCCTGATGGGCTCGATGCACACCGGTCTTGAGGAGAAACCCGGCGGTTTCGAGCGCATGGCGGCGTACTTCGCCGAGCGTGCCCGTGGCGGCGTGGGCCTGATGGTCACTGGCGGTATTGGCCCGAACGATGAGGGCGGGGTGTATTCCGGTGCGGCCAAGCTGACCACCGAGGACGAAGCACTCAAGCACCAGATCGTGACCCGCGCGGTGCACGAAGCAGGCGGCAAGATCTGCATGCAGATCCTGCACGCCGGTCGTTATGCCTACAGCCCGAAACAGGTCGCGCCGAGCGCCATTCAGGCGCCGATCAACCCGTTCAAGCCTAAAGAGCTGGATGAGGAGGGTATAGAGAAACAGATCAGCGATTTCGTCACCTGTTCGACCCTGGCGCAAAAAGCCGAGTACGACGGCGTCGAGATCATGGGTTCCGAAGGTTATTTCATTAACCAGTTCCTCGCCGCTCACACCAATCACCGCACCGACCGTTGGGGCGGCAGCTACGAAAACCGCATGCGCCTGCCGGTGGAGATCGTACGTCGGGTGCGTGAAGCGGTCGGTCCGAACTTCATCATTATCTTCCGCCTGTCGATGCTCGATCTGGTGGAAGGCGGCAGCACCTGGGAAGAAATCGTGCAGTTGGCCAAAGCCATCGAGCAAGCCGGTGCGACGATCATCAACACCGGTATCGGCTGGCACGAAGCACGCATTCCGACCATTGCCACCAAGGTCCCGCGTGGCGCGTTCAGTAAAGTCACGGCCAAGCTGCGCGGCTCAGTGAGCATTCCGCTGATCACCACCAACCGCATCAACACGCCGGAAGTCGCCGAGCAGATCCTGGCCGAAGGCGATGCCGACATGGTCTCCATGGCGCGGCCATTCCTCGCCGATCCGGACTTCGTCAACAAGGCCGCCGCTGGCCGTGCCGATGAAATCAACACCTGCATCGGTTGCAACCAGGCCTGCCTCGATCACACCTTCGGCGGCAAGTTGACCAGCTGCCTGGTGAACCCGCGGGCTTGCCATGAAACGGAACTCAATTATCTGCCGGTGCAGCAGATCAAGAAAATCGCCGTGGTCGGGGCTGGCCCTGCCGGTCTGTCCGCGGCGACCGTGGCCGCCGAGCGCGGTCATCAGGTGACCTTGTTTGATTCGGCCAGTGAAATCGGTGGCCAGTTCAACATCGCCAAGCGCGTGCCGGGCAAGGAGGAGTTCTTCGAAACCCTGCGCTACTTCAACCGCAAGTTGCAGACCAGCAACGTCGAGGTGTGCCTGAACACCCGTGTCGATGTGGCGAAACTGGTTGAAGGCGGTTATGACGAGATCATCCTGGCCACCGGCATCGCCCCGAGAACCCCGGCGATTCCGGGCGTGGAGAACGCCAAGGTGCTGAGCTACCTGGACGTGATTCTCCAGCGCAAACCGGTGGGCAAGCGTGTCGCGGTGATCGGCGCTGGCGGGATCGGTTTCGACGTGTCGGAGTTCCTGGTTCACCAGGGTGTGGCCACCAGCCAGGACCGTGAAGCATTCTGGAAGGAGTGGGGCATCGATACGCACCTTCAAGCCCGTGGCGGTGTGGCCGGCATCAAGGCCGCACCCCATGCTCCGGCCCGTGACGTGTTCCTGCTGCAACGCAAGACATCCAAGGTCGGCGACGGCCTGGGCAAGACCACTGGCTGGATCCACCGCGCGGGTCTGAAGAACAAGCAGGTGCAGATGCTCAACAGCGTCGAGTACCTGAAGATCGACGACGAAGGTTTGCACATCCGCATCGGCGAAACCGGCGAACCGCAAGTGCTGGCGGTGGATAACATCGTGATCTGCGCCGGGCAGGATCCGCTGCGTGAACTGCACGACGGTCTGCTGGCGGCGGGGCAGAATGTGCATTTGATTGGCGGCGCAGACGTGGCGGCGGAGCTGGATGCGAAGCGGGCGATCAATCAGGGATCGCGGTTGGCTGCGGAGTTGTAATTCGCAGGTCAAGTGTGCCAATGGCCTTCGCGAGCAAGCCCGCTCCCACATTTGATCAACGTAGTACACAGAATTTGTGTTCACTGAAGATCCACTGTGGGAGCGGGCTTGCTCGCGAAGGCGGCCTCTGAGCGACTAGAATGCTGGCTCTATCCGAGCACAATCAGGCGCCAATGCTTTCTCCTCCTGCCCACTGGCTCCCCCACGCCCCAATCGAACACCTTAACCTCGACTGGCTAACCCAAGCCAACATCGAAATCGCCATCCTGCGCCTCGACCAAATCGACCCGCTGATCAGCGGCAACAAGTGGTTCAAACTCACCGAACACCTCAAAGCCGCCGACCTGGCCGGTGCCAAGGGCATCATCAGCCTCGGTGGGGCACACTCCAATCACCTGCATGCCCTGGCGGCGGCCGGCAAACGCTTCGGTTTCCCCACTGTCGGTCTGCTACGCGGTCATCCGCAAGACACCCCCACGGTGAAGGACCTGCAGGCGTTTGGCATGCAGTTGCACTGGCTGGGTTATGGCGGTTATCGCGCGCGGCACGAACCGGGTTTCTGGCAGCCATGGCAGGCACAGTATCCCGATCTGCAACCGGTGCCGGAAGGTGGCGGCGGTTTGCCGGGAGCCAAGGGCTGCATGCAGCTGAAGAGCATGGTCAGGGAGCAACTGAACCGTCTGGGCTGGAGCGATTATGACGGCTGGTGGCTGGCCTGCGGCACCGGCACGACCCTGGCCGGCCTGGTGCTGGCCGAAGCGGGCGAGCATCCGGTGTACGGCGCATTGGCAGTGCCCGAGGATCATGGCGTGGCGCAGCAGGTCCAGAGCATTGTGCAGGAAGCGGGGTTGGTCGATACCGCCTATGAACTGTTGGACGCCAGTCGGGGTGGCTTTGCCAAGGTCGATCCGCTGTTACTCGAATTCATCGAGCGGACCGAACTGGCCAGTGGCATTCCCCTCGAACCGCTGTACACCGGCAAAGCGCTACTGGCACTCAAACAGCAAGTCGAAGCCGGAAGATTCGCAAAAGGCATGCGCCTGATCTTCATCCATACCGGCGGCTTGCAGGGCCGCCGGGGGATCAGTCCACAGTTCTAAAGTTCACATCGCATTTTTGTGGCGAGGGAGCTTGCT
>DQGF01000358.1:13439-14269 GCA_003525045.1 Pseudomonas sp.
TGGGCTGCGAAGCGGCCCCAAAAAAGCCGAACTCGCATGACCTGACTGACCTCAGCCAACAGTTTTGCGCCTGCTTCGCAGGCGAGCGGGAGCAAGCTCCCTCGCCACAAATGATCACTTGCCCAGGCGTTTTCTCATCACGGTTCAACCGCGCTTGGGCATCATCCGCAGCAACGTGTTATCACCCACCACATAATGGTGATAAATCCCTGCCAAGGCATGCAGGCCAATCAACCAGTAACCAAGGGTGCCGCCGAGTTCATGCCAGCCCTGGATCTGCTTGGCCAGCGACTTGTCCTCCGCGACCAACAGCGGCAAGTCGAAGCCATAGAACATCACTTGATGGCCTTTGGCACTGGTGACCAGCCAGCCCAGAATCGGCATGGCGATCATGAACAGGTACAACGCCCAGTGCATCAATTTCGCCAGCACGGTTTGCCAGCGAGGGGAGGCCGGGAAGATCTGCGGTGCCGGACCCAGGCTGCGGGCGAATAATCTGAGCCAGACCAGCACGAATACCGTCAAACCCAGCATGAAGTGCGATTCGGTGATCAGTGTGCGACCGCCGCTGCCTTTGGGAAAGATCCCGCGAAATTCGATACAGGCATAGACCAGCGCCAGCAGGACCAGCATCAACCAGTGCAGCGTGATCGACACGGTGCTGTAGCGTGAATCGGAATTCTTCCAGGGCATACGGCGTTCCTCACAGGTCTGGTCTCAAGCCACCGTTGTGGTGCGACGGTGTGCTTTTAACTGTAAGCCTGTTTCGCCAGGTTTGCCTGAGAGGAATTGGGATTCAATGCTCTAACCCCTGTAGGAGCGAAGCTTGC
>DQGF01000423.1 GCA_003525045.1 Pseudomonas sp.
CTCATGACACTCAAGTGGATCTGGCAGCAGCCTGATTGGCCAAATTTCACCTGGCAAGCAGAGCGCTTGGGGCCGTTGTTGCGCGATTGTGTTCAAGCACAAGGCCGATTGATGGGCATGACCAGCTCTGTGGGCAATTCGCTGAGCGCTCAGAGCGAACTGGATGCGCTGTTACAAAATATAGTGACTTCATCCGCCATCGAGGGTGAACAACTGAATGTCGGCTCGGTTCGCTCGTCTTTGGCCCGGCGGCTGGGCCTGGAGCCGGTCGATGGCAATAACGTCAGCCAGCGCAGCGAAGGGCTGGCGCAATTGATGCTCGATGCCACCCAGCATTTCGTTGAACCGCTGACGCTGGAGCGCTTGCTGGATTGGCATGAATGGCTGTTTCCCGAGCAGGACACCGACCTCGCCACCCGGCCGATTCGTATCGGGGCGTTACGCGGCGATGATCCGATGCAAGTGGTGTCCGGCCGCCTCGACAGGCCGACCGTGCACTTCGAAGCTCCGCCACGCCCAGGCCTTGAGCGGCAACTCGACACCTTCTTTGCCTGGTTTGAAACCAGCCGACATCAGGCGGGGCTCGATCCATTGCTGCGGGCCGGTATCGCGCATTTCTGGTTCGTTACCCTGCACCCTTTCGACGATGGCAACGGTCGCCTGACACGAACGATCACCGACCTGGCACTGGCTCAGGGCGAGGATCAAGCCATCCGCTTTTATGCCATGTCGGCGAGTATTCTCGAGGATCGCTCCGGCTATTATCGGGTGCTCGAATCCAGCCAGAAAGCCACGCTGGATATCACCGAGTGGCTGCAATGGTTTCTGAAAACCCTGTTGCGCAGCTTGCAGCAAGCCATGGCCCGGATCGAAAGCGTGTTGGGCAAGGCGCGTTTCTGGCAGGCACATCGGGAGTCTGGATTGTCGACCGAACAGATGAAGGTCCTTAATCGCTTGCTCGATGACGGGGAAAGAGGTTTCGTGGATGGGATCAGCGCCGCTCAGTATCAAGCTGTGGCCAAGGTTTCGAAGGCCACTGCGACTCGTCATTTGGCCGAACTGCTGGAGAAGGGCTGCCTGGAGCGCCTGCCAGGCGGCGGGCGCAGCACTCGATACAAGATCAGTTATCCCGATGACGCGACATCCTGAGTATGATTTTTCCAACGCTGCAACAAGGGTTTCAAGTCCGCTCATTTGCCCATACCCCCCATGTCTGCTAGTGTCGCGCCGGTTTAACGTCAACCGGAAATAGCCGCCATGGCCCGCAAAAAAGCTGCACTGGATTTCGAACAATCGCTCGCTGAACTGCAAACGCTGGTGGAGCGTCTGGAGAATGGTGAATTGTCGCTGGAAGACTCGCTGACGGCTTTCGAGCAGGGCATCGGCCTGACCCGCGATTGCCAGGCGGCGCTGGCCCAGGCCGAGCAAAAGGTTCAAGTGCTGCTCGAACGTGATGGCGAGCTGGCCGAGGAACCCTTCGACGCGGACTTGCCAGAATGATTGCAGCGTATTCGGCAGCCAGCCAGGCCCGCGTCAACGCAGCACTGGAAAGCCTGTTCATCGCGCCCAGCCCTGAACTTGCGCGTCTTTACGAAGCGATGCGCTACAGCGTAATGAATGGCGGCAAACGGGTGCGTCCGTTGCTGGCCTACTCCGCATGCGAAGCGCTGGGCGGCAAGGCTGAACAAGCCAATGGCGCGGCGTGTGCCGTGGAGCTGATCCACGCCTATTCCCTGGTGCATGACGATTTGCCGGCCATGGACGACGACGACCTGCGTCGTGGCCAGCCGACCACGCACAAGAAATTCGACGAAGCCTGCGCGATCCTGGCCGGCGACGGTTTGCAGAGTCTGGCCTTCAGCGCCCTGCTCGACCCGCGCCTGAATGCTTCGCACGCCGAGATCCGCCTGCAAATGGTCAGCGCCCTGGCGTTGGCGGCAGGCCCGGCAGGCATGGTCGGCGGCCAAGCCATCGACCTCGGTTCGGTCGGTTTGAAGCTCGATCAAAAAGCCCTTGAGTACATGCATCGGCACAAGACCGGTGCCCTGATCGAGGCCAGCGTCAAACTCGGCGCCCTGGCCAGCGGCCGTGCCGAGAAGGACGAACTGAAGTCGTTGCAGGCTTATGCCCAGGCCATCGGCCTGGCATTCCAGGTGCAGGACGACATTCTCGACGTCGAAAGCGATACCGCAACCCTAGGCAAACGCCAGGGCGCCGATATCGCGCGGGACAAGCCAACCTATCCGGCCCTGCTCGGCCTCGATGCAGCCAAGGCCTACGCCCTGGAACTGCGCGATCAGGCCCTGCACGCACTGCGACCGTTTGACGCGGCAGCGGAGCCGTTGCGCGACCTGGCCCGCTATATCGTCGACCGGCGCAGCTGAAGGCGTATCCGCCAAGTTAAAACCAACGCGTGGGCAGGGGGCGATGCATCAGGTAAACTGCCGCATCTTTTATACCTATAACGATTCGCCTGATGCCCACGACGTTTCATGAGATTCCCCGCAAGCGCCCGACCACGCCCCTGCTCGACCGTGCCAACACGCCGGACGGCCTGCGCCGGTTAGGCGAAGCCGAGCTGGAAACCCTGGCCGATGAGTTGCGCCTGGAATTGCTCTACACGGTCGGTCAGACCGGCGGGCATTTCGGTGCCGGCCTGGGCGTCATCGAGCTGACCATCGCGTTGCATTACGTGTTCGACACCCCGGACGACCGGCTGGTGTGGGACGTGGGTCATCAGGCCTATCCGCACAAAATCCTCACGGGCCGTCGCGAGCGCATGGGCACACTGCGTCAGAAAGACGGCATCGCCGCCTTCCCGCGTCGTTCCGAAAGCGAATACGACACGTTTGGCGTCGGCCACTCCAGCACCTCGATCAGCGCAGCGCTGGGCATGGCCATTGCCGCCCGCCTGCAGAACAGTGATCGCAAGGCGATTGCCGTGATCGGCGATGGCGCACTGACCGCCGGCATGGCGTTCGAGGCGCTGAACCATGCGCCGGAAGTGAACGCCAACATGCTGGTGATCCTCAACGACAACGACATGTCGATCTCGCGCAACGTCGGTGGGCTGTCGAATTACCTGGCGAAGATTCTTTCCAGCCGCACTTACGCGAGCATGCGCGAAGGCAGCAAAAAGGTCCTGTCGCGCCTGCCCGGCGCCTGGGAAATCGCCCGTCGCACCGAAGAATACGCCAAAGGCATGCTGGTTCCCGGCACGCTGTTCGAAGAGCTGGGCTGGAACTACATCGGCCCGATCGATGGCCACGACCTGCCGACCCTGATCGCCACCCTGCGCAACATGCGCGACCTGAAAGGCCCACAATTCCTGCACGTGGTCACCAAGAAAGGCAAAGGCTTCGCCCCGGCGGAAGTCGACCCGATCGGTTACCACGCCATCACCAAACTCGAACCGGTTGATGCGCCGGCCGCTGCGCCGAAGAAAGCCAGCGGGCCAAAGTATTCCGGTGTATTCGGCGAATGGCTGTGCGACATGGCGGCTGCCGACTCGCGCTTGGTGGGCATCACCCCGGCGATGAAAGAAGGCTCCGACTTGGTGGCTTTCAGCGAGCGTTTCCCACTGCGCTACTTCGACGTGGCGATTGCCGAGCAACACGCCGTGACCCTCGCCGCCGGCATGGCGTGCGAAGGCGCGAAACCGGTGGTGGCGATTTATTCGACGTTCCTGCAACGTGGCTACGACCAACTGATTCACGACGTGGCGGTGCAAAACCTCGACGTACTGTTTGCCATCGACCGCGCAGGCCTGGTGGGCGAAGACGGCCCGACGCACGCTGGCAGCTTCGATCTGTCGTTCCTGCGGTGCATCCCCGGCATGCTGGTGATGACCCCGAGCGACGAAAACGAACTGCGCAAAATGCTCACCACCGGCCACCTGTTCGACGGTCCGGCAGCGGTGCGTTATCCGCGGGGCTCTGGCCCGAACGCGACGATCGAGAAAGACCTCGATCCGATCGAAATCGGCAAAGGTATCGTTCGTCGTCAGGGCAGCAAGGTCGCCCTGCTGGTGTTCGGCGTGCAACTGGCCGATGCGCTGAAAGTCGCCGAGACCCTGGATGCGACCGTGGTCGACATGCGCTTCGTCAAGCCGTTGGATGAAGCACTGGTTCGCGAAATCGCCGCCAGCCATGACCTACTGGTGACCATCGAAGAGAACGCGATCATGGGCGGCGCCGGCGGCGCGGTCAGCGAGTTCCTCGCCCGGGAAAATATCCTCAAGTCGATGCTGCATTTGGGGTTACCGGATAGCTATGTTGAACACGCCAAGCCGGCGCAAATGCTGGCGGAGTGTGGACTGGACGAAGCCGGGATCGAAGCTTCGATTCGTCAGCGTTTGCAACTTCTGGCCCTGTAACCCCCTCCCCTGTAGGAGCGAGGCTTGCCCGCGAAGGCGATTTAACACTCAACATAGCTGTTGAATGTTACGGCCCCTTCGCGGGCAGCCTCGCTCCTACAAGTACCGTGTTTGCTACGGATCATCTATGAAACTCTCCCCCCTCGCCCTGACGCTGACCCTTCTGCCGTCCAGCCAACTCCTGGCCGACACTTTCGAACGCGACCAGGCGCTGAAACTGCCCGACGTGCTGATCAGCGCCAACCGCCAGGTCGAAGCCCGCAACGACAGCAGCGCCGCCAACACCGTGTTCACCCGTGAAGACATCGATCGCCTGCAACCGGGCAGCGTCACGGATCTGCTGCGTCGGGTACCGGGGGTGCAGATCGGGCAAACCGGGGGGCGCGGCAGTCTGCCGGGGGTCTACATTCGCGGCACCAAGTCGGCGCAGAGCCTGGTGCTGGTCGACGGTCAACGCATCGGCAACTCCACTTCCGGCGACAGCAACCTGCAACACATCAACATCGAGCAGGTCGAGCGCGTGGAAGTGCTGCGTGGCTCGCGCTCGGTGATTTATGGCAGCGATGCGATTGGCGGGGTCATTCAGATATTTACCCGTCGTGGCGGCGAACAAGGCCTGCATCCGCGAATGCACATGGGCTTTGGCAGCAATCAGACCTGGGAACGCAGCCTCGGGCTCTCCGGCGGTGATGAACAGACCCGCTTCAACCTCGGCGCCAGCCTTGATGAAACCGCTGGGATCAATCGCACCCATGAGTCTTATCCGAGCGATGGCGATCACGACGAATACCGCAACAAGTCGGTCAGTTTGAGCCTGAGCCACGCCCTCACCGATGACCTCGAAATCGGCGCCAACGTGCTGGATAACCGTGGCAAAAATGCGTTCGACAACCCGTTCGGCCGTTTCGATACGACCACCGTCGAATCGGTCCAGCAGCAGCCCTACAACGACTTCGAGGTCAGCAGCGTCAGCAGTTACGTCGACGCCCGAATCAACGATGTATGGAAAACCCGCATCGAGTTTGGCCATAGCGAAAACCGTGAGAAGACCCTCGACAAGCTCAGCGAGGAGCGCAGCGTGTTCAACACCTATCGAGACTCGGTGAACTGGCAAAATGACCTGACTCTCAATGAACGGAACAGCCTGATCCTCGGCGGCGACTGGTACGAAGACCGCATCAACAGCAGCACGCCGTTTGACGAGGACAGTCGCTGGAACCGCGCGGCGTTTATTCAACATCGCTATCAGGCGGACAGTTTCTCCACGGAACTGGGAGTGCGCCGTGATCAGAATCAGCAATTCGGCAGCCAGAATAGCTGGAGCGGCACCTTTACTCTGCCGGTGAACCCGGACAACGACTTGCTGCTGACCTACAGCGAGGGCTTCCGTGCACCGACTTTCAACGACCTGTATTACCCGGACTTCAGCAACCCGGATCTCAAGCCCGAGAGCTCGAAAAGCTACGAGTTGCAATGGCGCAGTCAGTTGACTGAGTCCAGTCGTCTGGAGGCTTCGCTGTATCGCACGGACCTGGAAGACGCGATTATTTTTGGCAGCAATTCACGTCCGCAGAACGTTGCCTCGGCGCGGATCAACGGATTTGAAGCGGCATTGAAGCAGGAACTGTTTGGCTGGCAGAGCAACCTTGCAGTGGCAATCATCGACCCGCGAGATCGTGACAGTGGCCACACGTTGGCCCGTCGTGCACGGCGGACCTTGAGCCTGGATCTGGATCGGCAGTTCGACCGCCTGGGCCTCGGCGCCAGCTGGCAGGCGGTGAGCAGCAGCTATGACGACGAGAACAATCAGCAGCCGTTGGGCGGGTACGCATTGCTGGGGTTGCGCAGCAGTTGGGAGCTGAATCGCGAGGTCAAGCTTGAGCTGAAGGTGGATAACCTGCTGGACAAAGGGTACAGCCGGGCGCTGTACAGCCATGACGGCAGCCAGCATGGGTATCGCGAGGAAGGTCGGACGTGGATGTTTGGGGTGACCTGGACACCGGCGCCCTGACGCGAGATTGGCGATGCCCGGGCTGGCCTCTTCGCGAGCAAGCCCGCTCCCACAGGTTCAGCGTAATCCCTGTGGGAGCTTGGGCGTGGATGTTTGGGGTGACCTGGACACCTGAGATCTGACCAAGGATCTGCGGTGTTTGGGCTG
Organism: Pseudomonas sp.; assembly: GCA_003525045.1. Classification (GTDB taxonomy): domain Bacteria; phylum Pseudomonadota; class Gammaproteobacteria; order Pseudomonadales; family Pseudomonadaceae; genus Aquipseudomonas. The sequence continues at coordinate 6,534 of DQGF01000423.1, forward strand.
GCCTCTTCGCGAGCAGGCTCGCTCCCACAGGGGGTTTGTGTCGCACAGAGATTGAATGTGGGAGCGAGCCTGCTCGCGAAGGCCGCACCTCGGTCTCAAAGGTACAGCGCGATCCCTGTGGGAGCGGGCTTGCTCGCGAAGCAGGCGCCTCGGTCTCAGCGGTCCGGCGCAATCAATTGGCACAGCTTGGCCGTCGCCTCGATCATCTGCCCGCTCGGCCGTTCCAGGCCTTTGTCCCTCACCAACATCAATTGCCCCTGCGCCACCGCCGCCACTTGCGGCCACACCTTCCACGCATCGAGCTGTGCCTGATCACTGGCCAGAATCACCTCGGGATTGCGCTGCAACACCGCTTCGATGCTGACCTGCGGTGCCGGCAATGTCAGGTCGGCGAACACATTGCGCGCGCCGCACACCTCAAGTGCATCACTGATGATCTGCCCGCCGCCGACGGTGTACAGCGGCCGATCCCAGACCTGGTAAAACACCCGCAACGGCTCATCCCGTCGATAGCGCTGGCGCAGCGAATCGAGGCGCTGACGCAAACCTGCAGCCAGGAAAACTCCACGCTCCGGCCGCCCGAGTTGCGTCGCAATCGCTTCAATCTGCGCGGTGAGTTGTTCGAGATTGTGCGGTTCGGCAACGTACGTATGAATGTTTAACCGCTTGAGTTGTTCACGCTGGGCCGGGCCGACGCTGCCGGGCCAGAGCAGCAGTAAGTCGGGCTTCAGGCTAAGCAGCCGCTCCATGTCCAACTGACCATAGCGGCCAACGGAAGGAATATCTTTGAGTTCAGCAGGACGCTCACCGGCATCCAGCACACCCACCAGAAGATCGGCTGAACCCAGTTCGACGACGATTTCGGAGAGAGAGGGCGCAAGGCTGACAACGCGCTCGACCGCAAGCGCCGAACCACTGACGGCCAGCAGCAAAACCGCCAGCCAGACAGATCGTATCACCCGAGCTGACGCGGAATACGGTAGAGGTAGAACAGCACCAGGGTCGACAGCGCCAGCAACATCAGCGGCACCGCTTCAAGGCCGACGAACACCGCCAACGCACCGATCCAGGCCGGCAGGCCGGCGGCCAGGAAAGCCGTGCGACGCTTGGCGGCCAGGGCAATCCAGGCGGCGGGTTCTTCAGGGGTGTCCAGGGCTTTCTGGGTGGCGATCAGCCCGTGCTTGTAGCCACCAAAGAATTTCAGGCTGACAAACATCGAGGCCACACCAGCGATGAACAAAGGCATCGCCAGCACCGGCAGGATCGCCTCGCCCTGACCAAACACGCCGTTGATCACGAACAGTGGTACCAGGGCAAGCGCCAGGTATTGCCACCAATTGACGGACAGTCGCCGCCGTACCTGACCGCGGGTCACGCCCGGTCTACCTCACCCTGATGCTCGTTGCCCATCATGTGGTCGAGCTTGCTGGCCTTGGTGGCCAGGTAGAGTTTGTTGTGCGGATTGTGGCCGGTGTGCAGCGGTACGCGTTCGGCGACCACGATACCCATGTCGGTCAAGGCTTTGACCTTGCGTGGGTTATTGGTCATCAAACGCAGGGATTCCACGCCCAGGTGCTGCAGCATTGGCAGGCACATGGCGTAATCGCGCTGGTCGGCGGCAAAGCCCAGGCGCTCGTTGGCTTCAACGGTGTCGGCCCCGCCGTCCTGCAATTCATAGGCGCGGATCTTGTTCAGCAAGCCAATGCCACGGCCTTCCTGACGCAAGTAAAGCAACACGCCACGGCCTTCACGGGCGATGGCCTGCAACGCGGCCTCGAGTTGCGAGCCGCAGTCGCAACGCTGGCTGAACAAGGCATCGCCCGTCAGGCATTCGGAGTGCAACCGGCCGAGTACCGGGGAGCCGTCGATGAACTCACCCAGGCTCAGCACGACGTGCTCGCGCCCGTTCTCTTCATCGAGAAAGCCGTGCATGGTGAATTGCGCAAACGGCGTTGGCAGCTTGGAAGCGGCGACAAAAACGACAGGCACCGGTGTGCTCCTGATCAATAGGTACTGGAGATTCGCAGACGCGGCATTGTAACAGCAGGTTCCAGCAGACGCTTAGGCTGAATTATCGCGCATAACGATCTAATAGTTAGATCACTGGTTTGGCGTCAACCCTGTGGGAGTGGCGGTGTTCAGTTCGAGTCAAACGGATAGGGTTGTTTCCAGCGCTCGAAAATCGGTTTCAGCCGGCCACTTTCAACCAAAGTTTCCATGCGCTGGTCGAACAGCGCCATCAACGTGCGAGCCCTGGGCGTATCGGCGAAGCACAGGTACAGCGGCAATTCCGCGATGTGGGTGCGACGGAACTGCGAGGGATCCCTGGCCCGCCTGACGACGTAGTCGACCTCGGTCAGCGCATCGATGTAAAAGTCGGCGCGGTTGTGGACCAGCATCGACAGGATTCCGGTACGCCGCATGACTTCGTTGTAGCGATGCACGTTGGGCAGATAATCCTGGTAGTCGTAACCGCGGACCCAGGCCAGGCGATAGTTGCCAAGGGTTTCCGGGGTCGGCACCGGGTTGCTGGACAGACCCAGCGCATAGATGTGATCGGTATCGAAGTTCCAGCGCGGATAGAGCAGATCGCTGGCCTCGTCATGGTAGGAGCCGACACAGGCGTCCACTTCGCCACGCTGGGCCAGGCCCATGGAGCGGATGTAGGGTTCGGTGCGGATGTCCAGTTTGACACCGGCCGGCTCGAACACTTCGCGCAACACGTCCCAGCCCAGACCGTGACCGTCAGCGGCGGTGTAGTCTTCCCATTCCTCGCTGGCCAGATGAATCACGGACGGGGCCACCGGCGCATCCGCCGCCTGGGCGAGCGTTCCAAACATGGCGAATACCATCACTAACAACCAGCGTCGAGCCATCCCTAGTCCCCTGTTCCGCCACTCAGGCGAAAATCCATACCAGCCCCTGCATCGCCAACCACGCAAACACCCCGGCCAATACGTCGTCGAGCATGATCCCGACGCCGCCATGCACATGCCGGTCGATCCAGTGAATCGGCCACGGCTTGAGGATATCGAAGAATCGGAACACCAGGAAACCCGCCAGCAACCAATACCAACCTTCCGGTACCAGCCACAGGGTGATCCACATCCCGACCATTTCGTCCCAGACGATGCCTTCGTGGTCGTGTACCCGCAAATCGTCGGCCACCTTGCCGCACAGCCAGAAGCCGAACAGCATGGTGACCCCCAGCATCAGCCAGTAACCCCAGTCGGGCAGCATCTGCCATAACGGGATAAAGGGTAGCGCCACTAGCGAACCCCAGGTGCCCGGTGCTTTTGGCAGAGTGCCCGAGCCAAACCCGAACGCCAGGAAATGCCACGGATTGCGCCAGACCGAGGGCGGTACGAATTCCGCCGGGACCTGTTTGGGATGATCTGTCACGGTGTCTCCCGAAAATGTTGATAACCCCGGTTTTGCGGGGTGATGTCTTGTCCGTCGGCATCCAGCAGCGTCACGCCCTGCCCCGCGGTCACTCGTCCGATCACATGGATCGGCCAACCGTCGGCCATCAATAGTGGCAACTCGACGGATGGCAAGGTAAAGGCCAGCACGTAGTCGTCCCCGCCGCTCAAGGCCGCCGCTTCGGCGCCCGACTGACCGAGGAAAGCTACTAAAATCTTGGACAGCGGCAAACTGTCACGTTCAACCTGAATGCCAACCTCCGACGCGAGGGCGATATGCCCGCAGTCGGCGAGCAGGCCGTCGGAGATGTCCAGCGCCGAGGTCGCCTTGCCACGCAATGCCATGCCCAGCCCAAGCTGCGGTTGCGGCGACCAGTAATGCGCCAGCAGCGGATCGGCGATGGCCGATTCAGCCGTGCGCTGGCCGAGCACCAGTGGCAAGGCGCCTGCGGCATTGCCCAACTCACCGCCAACACACAACAGGTCGCCCGGCTGCGCTCCGCTACGGGTCAACGCCAAGCCACTCGGTACACGACCGAACACGGTCATGGTCAGGCTCAGTGGCCCACGGGTGGTGTCGCCGCCCACGAGCGCCACGCCACAGCGCTGCGCCATGAGGTTCAAACCACGAGCGTAGGCCTCCAGCCAGTCGGCGGTTACCGTCGGCAAGGTCAGGGCAAGGGTAAAGGCAACGGGAGTGGCGCCCATGGCAGCCAGGTCGCTGACGGCCACAGCCAGCGAGCGCTGACCGAGCAGAAAGGGGTCGCAAGGGTCTGCGAAATGCACACCGGCCACGAGCGTGTCGGTGGAAATTGCCAACTGCTCCCCGGGGGAAACAGCCAGCAAGGCGCAATCGTCGCCGATTCCCAGTGCAACGCCCTCGCCGCCTTGCGCACATGGCGCGGCGGCGAAGAAATTGCGGATCAGCTCAAACTCGCCCATTACGGTGTCCTGTCTCACCAATACTGTTCCTTTTTTACCGGCGTCTGTTATCGCCAAAAAAGGAACGCATCGGCGAGACAGGACACTGGATTCAAGCGCCGATCAGCGCTTGAACGCCTTCACTTCAGCTTCACGCAGACGCGGGGCCAGCTTGTCGAGTACACCGTTGACGAACTTGTGACCATCGGTGGAACCGAAGACTTTCGCCAGCTCGATACCTTCGTTGATCACAACGCGGTACGGCACGTCGACGCGCTTGAGCAGTTCCCAGGTCGACAGGCGCAAAACGGCCAGTTCAACCGGGTCCAGCTCTTCGATGGTGATGTCCAGGCACGGCGTCAGTGCAGCGTCGATCTCAGGCTTGTGAGCCGGAACGCCGTGCAGGATGTCGTGGAAGTAAGCGGCATCGACATCGCTGAAATCGTTATCGACCCGGAACTGCGCTTCGATCTCGTTCAGCGACTGCTTGGCCATGTGCCATTGGTACAGCGCCTGGGTCGCGAGCTGACGGGCTTCGCGACGCTTGACGCTTTTCGATGGCTTGCCGGCATCCGCAGGCTTTGGATCGCGCGGGTTGAAACGATCGCTATCGTCGCTAATCACTTGGCCTCCAACTGCGCCAGCAGGCTGACCATTTCCAGAGCGGACAGGGCAGCTTCAGCACCTTTGTTGCCGGCCTTGGTGCCGGAACGCTCGATGGCTTGCTCGATGGAATCAACGGTCAGTACGCCGAAAGCGACCGGTATGCCGAATTCCATGGACACCTGGGACAGGCCCTTGGTGCATTCGCCCGCCACGTATTCGAAGTGCGGAGTACCGCCACGAATGACCGCGCCCAGGGCGATGATGGCTGCGAACTCGCCCTTCTGAGCGACTTTCTGTGCAACCAGCGGGATTTCGAAGGCGCCAGGCGCACGGATGATGGTGATGTCGCTTTCGCTCACGCCATGGCGAACCAGGGCATCAACTGCACCGCTGACCAGGCTTTCAACCACGAAGCTGTTGAAACGGCCCACTACCAGAGCGTAGCGGCCTTTAGGGGCGATGAAGGTACCTTCGATGGTCTTCAGGGTCATTCGTTAGATCTCTTAAAGAGCCGGGACGCGTTTTCTACGCGCCCCTCAGTGATTTGTTAACCGCGAATTCAGGCCCGCAAACTGCCGGTCATTATTCGGAGGGCACGTATTCTACAACTTCCAGATCGAAACCGGATATCGCATTAAATTTCATCGGTGCACTCATCAGGCGCATTTTGCGCACGCCCAGGTCCCGAAGGATCTGCGAACCGGCACCGACGATGCTGTAGGTGGTCGGTTTTTTCGTCGGTGCGTGCTCCGCGGTTTCACGGATGTGCGCCAGCAACACGTCGCCATCGAGCGGGTGACCGAGCAACAGCACCACGCCGCTGCCGGCCTCGGCGACCGCAGCCATGGCGGCGCGCAGGCTCCAGCGGCCGGGCTGCTTGACCATCAACAGATCGCGCAGCGGGTCCATGTTGTGCACCCGAACCAGGGTCGGCTCGTCGGCGCACACGGTGCCCAGGGTCAGGGCCATGTGCACGTCGCCTTCCACGGAATCACGATAGGTCACCAGGTTGAATTGGCCCAGTTCGCTGTCCAGGGGCTGCTCGGCAATCCGCTGAACGGTACGTTCGTGGATCATCCGGTAGTGAATCAGGTCGGCGATGGTGCCGATCTTGATGTTGTGTTCGGCGGCGAAGGTTTCCAGTTCGGCGCGACGGGACATGGTGCCGTCGTCGTTCATCACTTCGCAGATCACCCCGCTCGGCTCGAAACCGGCCATGCGCGCCAGGTCGCAGGCGGCCTCGGTGTGGCCGGCACGGGCCAGGGTGCCGCCGGCCTGAGCCATCAACGGGAAGATGTGGCCTGGGCTGACGATGTCTTCAGCCTTGGCCTCTTTCGCCGCAGCGGCCTGCACGGTACGCGCACGGTCAGCAGCGGAGATGCCGGTGGTCACGCCGGTGGCCGCTTCAATGGACACGGTGAACTTGGTGCCGAAGCCGGAACCGTTGCGCGGCGCCATCAATGGCAGCTTCAGCAGTTCGCAGCGCTCGCGGCTCATCGGCATGCAGATCAGGCCACGGGCGTGCTTGGCCATGAAGTTGATGTGTTCAGGCTGGCAGCACTCGGCGGCCATGATCAGGTCGCCTTCGTTCTCGCGGTCCTCGTCGTC
>DQGF01000601.1:0-288 GCA_003525045.1 Pseudomonas sp.
CCATCAGGTAAAAATCCGTGGTTTCCGGATCGAGCTGGGTGAGATCGAAGCGAGGTTGCTGCAGCAGGATTCGGTCAGCGAGCTCGCGGTATTGGCACAGGGCGGCGTCAACGGTCAGCAACTGGTCGCCTACATCGTGCCGAACGCTGCGGCGCTGCTGGATGACATCGACGCCCAGGCGACCCAACGTGAAACCTTGAAAGTTGCACTGCGTCAGCATCTGCCGGACTACATGGTTCCGGCGTTTCTGCTGTTCCTCGAACACCTGCCGCTGACCCCCAACGGCAA
>DQGF01000601.1:604-3120 GCA_003525045.1 Pseudomonas sp.
AAACTCGACCGCAAGGCCTTGCCCGCCATCGACGGTACCCAGCAACAACGGGAACACGTCGCGCCACGCAGCGCCCTGGAAAAATCCATCGCGGCGATTTGGCAGGACGTGTTGGCCATCGACAGCGTTGGCCTGGAAGACAACTTCTTCGAACTCGGCGGCGACTCCATCGTTTCCATGCAAGTGGTCAGCCGTGCGCGCCAGGCCGGGATTCTGTTGAGCCCCAAGGATCTGTTCCAGCATCAGACCATCCGTAGCCTGGCCCAGGCTGCTCGCAGCGGTGAGCAGCCGTTGATCGATCAAGGTCCGGCGATGGGCGCGGTGGCGTTGGCACCGGTGCAACAGTGGTTCTTCGAGCAATCCATTCCTGAGCCTCAGCACTGGAACCAGTCGCTGCTGCTGGTGCCGCGCGAGGCGTTGAACGCTGATGCGCTGGATCGTGCTTTAGCGCAATTGCTGACCCATCACGACAGCTTGCGTCTGCGTTACGAACAGACCGAAAACGGTAGGCAGCAAGCTTATGCCGCGCCGACCATTGAATCGGTGTTGTGGCAGCGTCAGGCGCAATCGGTCGCAGAGCTCAACGCTTTGTGCGACGAAGCCCAACGCAGCCTCGACTTGCAGAACGGTCCATTGATGCGCGCGCTGCTGGTGGCGATGGCTGACGGCGCTCAACGTTTGCTGTTGGTCATTCACCACTTAGCGGTGGACGGTGTTTCCTGGCGAGTGCTGCTGGAAGACCTTCAGCAGTTCTACGGCGACGGCGCCGTGGCGATGGCGAAAACCAGTACTTATCAGCGCTGGGTCGCCCGCCTGCAAGATCATCTTCCAACCTTTGAAAACAGCCTCGGTCATTGGCAGGACCAACTGCGCGACGCGCCACACGATCTGCCCTGCGATCGTCCGAACGGCGCACTGGAAAATCGCTTCGAGCACAAACTCGAACTCAAGCTCGACGCCGAACAAACCCGCAAACTGCTGCAACAGGCCCCGGCGGCGTATCGCACCCAGGTCAACGACCTGCTGCTGACGGCATTGGCGCGGTCGGTGTGCCGCTGGAGCGGGCAGGGCAGCACGCTGATCCAGCTGGAAGGCCATGGCCGCGAAGACCTGTTCGACGACATCGACCTGACCCGCACCGTCGGTTGGTTTACCAGCCTGTTCCCGGTCAACCTGATACCAGCGAGTGACCTCGGCGCCTCGATCAAAACCATCAAGGAACAACTGCGCGCCGTGCCGGACAAGGGCCTGGGCTATGGCACCCTGCGTTACCTCGGCGCACCGGCGATTCGCGCCCAACTGGCCGCGTTGCCGCAACCGCGCATCACCTTCAACTATCTGGGGCAGTTCGATCGTCAGTTCGATGACGCCGCGATGTTCGTGCCATCCACCGAAGGCAGCGGTGTGGCCCAGGATCCCTCGGCACCGCTGGGCAACTGGCTGACGATCGAAGGCCAGGTCTACGGCGCAGAGTTGTCCCTGAGCTGGGGCTTCAGCCGCGAGATGTTCGACGCTGCGACCATTCAGCGGCTGGTGGACGATTACGCGCTAGAGCTTAACGCGCTGATCGATCACTGCTACGCCCTTGAGACCACCCACGCCACACCATCGGACTTCCCGCTGGCGCGTATCAGTCAGGCGCAGCTCGACGCATTGCCGGTCGCTGTCTCGACGCTTGAAGACCTTTATCCTCTGTCACCAATGCAGCAGGGCATGCTGTTCCACACGCTGCATGAGCCGCAAGTCGGCGCCTACATCAGCCAGTTGCGTCTGGACATCCAGGGCCTGGACCCGGTGCGATTCGCCGAGGCCTGGCAAACCGCGCTTGCGCGTCACGATATCCTGCGCAGCAGCTTCCACTGGCAGGGCCTCGACACCGCGCATCAGGCGATCGTCCGTCAGGTGGCGTTGCCACTTGAGGTGCTTGAGGTCACCGATACCGATGCCCTGGCCGACGCTGAACGGGCTCAAGGTTTCCAACTGGGAATCGCGCCGCTGTTGCGCCTGAAACTGGTACGCACCGGCACAGACGCCTGGCACCTGATCTACACCAGCCACCACATCTTGATGGATGGCTGGAGCAACGCGCAGCTGCTGGCCGAAGTCATCCAGTACTACGCCGCCGGACAGGCGCTGCCGGCACCGACCGGGAAATATCGCGATTACCTGGGCTGGTTGCAGCAGCAATCGGCCGCCGCGGGCGAGCAGTTCTGGAAAGCCGCCCTGGCACCGTTGCAAGCACCCACCTTGCTGGCCGAAGCGTTGCGCCCGCCGGTCGGCGCCGAGGGAAGCGAGGAGTACCGCGTCGCCCTCGACAGCCGCGCGACCCAGCGTCTGGCCGAGTTCGCCCGCCAACAAAAAGTCACCCTCAACACCTTGCTGCAAGCGGCCTGGAGCCTGTTGCTGCAACGCTACACTGGCCAGGATTGCGTGGTCTTCGGCGCCACTGTGGCCGGGCGATCCGCGCCGTTGCCGGGGATCGAAGAGCAGCTCGGGCTGTTCATCAACACCTTGCC
>DQGF01000244.1:0-3411 GCA_003525045.1 Pseudomonas sp.
CTGCGTAAAATCACCGGTAACATCAAGAACGCCAACTGCCTGGTTATCTTCATCAACCAGATCCGTATGAAAATCGGTGTGATGTTCGGTAGCCCGGAAACCACTACCGGTGGTAACGCGCTGAAGTTCTACGCCTCGGTTCGTCTGGACATCCGTCGTACTGGCGCGGTGAAAGAAGGTGATGAAGTCGTTGGTAGCGAAACCCGCGTCAAAGTCGTGAAGAACAAGGTGGCTTCGCCGTTCCGTCAGGCCGAGTTCCAGATTCTTTATGGCAAGGGCATCTACCTCAACGGTGAGATGATCGACTTGGGTGTTCTGCACGGTTTCGTCGAGAAGTCCGGTGCCTGGTATGCCTACAACGGCACCAAGATCGGTCAGGGTAAAGCCAACTCGGCCAAGTACCTGGCAGAAAACCCGGACATCGCCGCGACTCTCGAGAAGCAACTGCGCGACAAGTTGCTATCTCCAACACCGGACGTCAAAGCTTCGCCGGTCAAAGAGAAAGCTGATGATCTGGTAGAAGTGGATGTCTGATTGATCCGATGACCGCCGTACTCGATACACTCGTCGCAGTGCGGCGAACCGCAATGGACCTGCTCGCGCGACGCGAGCACGGTCGAGTCGAGCTGGCGCGTAAACTGCGTCAGCGCGGCGCTCTGCCTGAAATGATCGACACCGCACTCGACCGCTTGACGGAAGAGGGCCTGTTGTCCGAATCCCGTTACCTCGAAAGTTTCGTTTCCTACCGTGCCCGTTCCGGTTATGGCCCTTTGCGTATTCGCGAAGAGTTGAGCCAACGTGGACTGCAACGTACTGACATCGAACTCGCGTTACGCGAGAGCGGTATCAACTGGCAGGAACAACTGGAAGATACCTGGCGGCGCAAGTTCTCCGGACATTTACCCATAGACGCACGGGAGCGCGCCAAACAAGGCCGCTTCCTGAGTTATCGGGGATATTCCATGGAGATGATCAGCCGCTTGTTCAGCGGCCGAGGGATGGACGATTGACTGAAACGGCTCGCTATTTCGATAGCGGGCCGTTTTTTTTCCTCACGTAACCTTTGACGGTTCCCGCGTGCGTTGTTGCGCCTGGGGTTTTGACTGCGCCCAGTTTTCCGGCAGATTGATGTAGTCCACCAGTTCCCGCAGGCGTCCATGATCACGGGCGTTGAAAGTGAAGGCCAGTCGCGCCAGGTGGCTGAACTGCGGTTCGTCGTGCTCTTCACCGCTGTAGGCATGCTGGTGGAAGTGATCGCTCAGGCACAAGTCGGCGAATGCCCCTTGCATGTGTTCGAGTGCTTCGTCGCTGAGCCTGTGGTTCATGCGGAGAATGAACTGATGCTTGAGCCAGCGGCTGGAGTGGAAATTGCTGTAGAACTGATTGATCTGCTCCACCGCCTCTTCGGCGCTATAGACCAGGCTCAACAGCTTCATGTCGGTCGGCAGGATGTAGCGATTCTCCTCCAGTTGTTGGTGAATGAAGTCCAGTGCCCCTTGCCAGAACTTGCCGCCCGGCGCATCCAGCAGCACCACCGGTACCAGAGGGCTCTTGCCGGTCTGGATCAGGGTCAGTACTTCCAGCGCTTCATCCAGGGTGCCAAAACCACCGGGACACAGCACCAGCGCATCGGCTTCCTTGACGAAGAACAGCTTGCGGGTGAAGAAGAAGTGGAAGGGCAGCAGATTTGTTGTGCCATTGACGGTGGGATTGGCATGCTGCTCGAAGGGCAGGGTGATGTTGAATCCCAGGCTGTGTTCCAGGCCGGCACCTTCGTGGGCCGCCGCCATGATGCCGCCACCGGCGCCGGTGATGACCATCAGATCCGAGCGGGCCAGCGCGGCACCGAGCTCTCGGGCCAGGCCATACAGCGGATGTTCTATCGGTGTTCTGGCCGAGCCGAAAACGGTGACTTTGCGTCGTCCCTTGAACTGTTCCAGTACACGGAAGGCGTGTTCCAGTTCGCGCAGGGCTTGCAGGGTGATCTTGGCGTTCCAGCGGTTGTGATCTTCCTGGGCCATGCGTAGCACGGTCAGGATCATGTCGCGGTAGATGGGAATATTCGGGCTGTTGGGTGAAACCAGGTTGAGTTGCTCTTCGACCTTGCTGGTGAGGTCGTGGCCGCTTTCTTCAAAATGACGGCTCAGGAGGTCATTCGGTTGGTAAGGCATTCAGCTTCTCCTTCTGCACAGAACCCTTGGCCCCGACAAAGCAGTCGTCAGCGCCGCGACACCTCGTGTGTCGCTGTCTGCCCAGGCCCGTGCCTGGGCGATTCACCGACTCGAGTTGCCATCGAGTCGTCCATACAGGTTCTGTTTTTTCCTTGGATGAAAGAAACGTTCGCACAACAAGACGCGCTACAGGCAGCCCCTTTTCCTGCCGGAAAATTGAACGTGAACACTATGAATCTAGACCCTCGGGAAGATTTGCGCTGGTTTGATCATTGCGCCGCAAACTCTTTCCTGGCAACCGCTTATTGACGATTTGCAAGGTGGTTTCACCGCTCGTCTGAACGCTAACCGAGTGTCCGCCACTCTGATTTACTAAATGACAGGCGTGACATGACAACTTTGCGTCAATGGCAGGACGCACGACACAAGCGGTTCAAGGATTTTGTCGCTCAAGCAGGGCGAGGTGCAGGGAGCCGTAAGCAATGACCAGAGTCATTCTGGAAATCGAAATCGATACGCAACTGTATCGATTGCTCAAGTCATCGGCCGAGAACCATCATTTGAGTCTCGAGGAGGAGTGTTGCCGGCGCCTTGAGGCCGCCGAGCGACGCTCATGTTATTTGCAGGCGCTGTTGGCAGAACTGCGCGCCGAGGATGAGCAGCGACGCGCCAACTCCCAATGATTACTTTTTCTTCGCGGGTGCAGCTTTCGGGCAATCGGATTCCTGGAAGCGCTCGCTGGCGACCGGACGGTTGGTCTTAACCTCGGTGAACTCGTAACGCATGATTGCACCCTTGGCCATCAGCTTGCGGAAGCCCGGGTTGTTGCAGACGGTGGAGCCTAGCTGGAAATAAACCGCTTTCGGGTCGGCGCGCATTTTGTCGGCGTGGCTGCTCTGGACGCTGAGGTGGTTGATCAGCTCTTTACCTTCAACGGTGTAGCCCTGATCGAGAATGTCTTCGTTGATCGCTCGTGGAGTGCCGACGCTGCTTTGAGCGGCAACGTTTTGCAGCATTTTGCTCAGTTCCATGTCTTTCAAGGAAGCAGCCTGGGCGTTGAAGGACGACGCCAGCAAAACGGCGGCGGTAGGAACGATAAGGCGCAGCATGAAACTCTCCTGGTTCAGTGACTGGTGGTTCGACCAGCCACATGACTGTGCGTTCAGTGGCGGCAAATTATAGGGGAGGTGGCCTGGACGGTACAGGCTTTCGCCGGCCGGGCTGATAAACTGCGGGCACC
>DQGF01000244.1:3706-11764 GCA_003525045.1 Pseudomonas sp.
GCCGGCCGGTCTGATAAACTGCGGGCACCTTAATGCCTTGCCGAGTGTTTTTCGTGTCGATTCTCTTCCCCTTCCGGTGTTGCCTGCGATGAGCCATGCAATCAAGCCTTTTGCTTTGAATGCGGTAGCCCGCCTGCGCGACGAGCGCGAAGAGGAGGGCATCAGGCCGATTCAGGCCCGTGGCTGGCGAGCCCCGCGTTGCCGTGCCTGCCGTGTGATCGAGAGCCACTGCCTGTGTGCCTGGCGTCCACAGGTCGAGACCCGCTCCGGGGTGTGCCTGATCATGACCGGCAAGGAAGTGTTCAAGCCGAGTAATACCGGTTGGCTGATCGCCGATGTGGTGCCTGACAACCATGCGTTCATCTGGTCGCGGACCGAAGTCGATCAGCAACTGTTGCAGCTTCTGTCCGATCCGCAATGGCAGCCCTATCTGGTATTTCCGGGCGAGTACGTCGAGCCCGAGCGAGTGACCCATGGTGTCGAGGCCGATAGCACCAAGCGGCCGCTGTTCATTTTGCTGGACGCGACCTGGACCGAAGCCAGGAAGATTTTTCGCAAAAGCCCCTATTTCGATGGGTTTCCGATTCTGAGCCTGCTGCCCGAGAAGCTCTCCCGGTACCGGTTGCGGCGATCGACCCGCAGCGAGCACCTGTGCACGGCGGAAGTGGCGGCGCTATGTCTCGACCTGGCGGGCGATGTCGAGGCCGCGTCAGCCCTGGACGCTTATTTTGATGTGTTCAGTCAACATTACCTCGATGCAAAACATCAGCTGGACATGAACGTTGCAACACCGGCACACGCCGAGCTGATGCCCTTCGTGCAGAACGCGGCCGCGGTGACGTGCTGAGAGTCGCCCATACTGCAAGCAACCGGACGGGCTACGTCGCTTGACCACCCCGGCTTCGCTGGGCATGCTTGGCGCCGATTAGGGCGCGGCCAAGTTTGATACGCCGTATTCTTTACGTGAATAGCTACGTGATTGGCGTTGAACGTGCCCTGTTGATGCAGCTCCGTGGCTGCACCTCGTTTGAAAAACAGGATCATTTGAAAAATGGCCACATACGAAATCCTGATTGCCGATGACCATCCTCTTTTTCGTAGCGCCCTGCATCACGCGTTAACCCTGGGCCTCGGTCCGGATGTCCGGCTGGTGGAAGTGGCGAGCATTGCCGAACTTGAAACCCGTCTCGACGAAAAGGCCGACTGGGATCTGGTGCTGCTGGACTTGAACATGCCGGGGGCCTACGGTTTTTCCGGACTGGTGCTGTTGCGTGGTCAGTATCCGCAGATTCCGGTGGTCATGGTCTCGGCTCAGGAAGAGGCGTCGATCATGGTGAAATCCCGTGAATTCGGTGCCAGCGGTTTCATTCCCAAGTCGAGTGACCTGAGCGTCATTCAAAAAGCTGTGCGAGCGGTACTCGATGGCGATGTCTTCTGGCCACCCCAGGCGTTCGAAGCTGTGAGCGTTTCCGACGAGGCCAAGGCTGCCAGTGCAGGCCTTGCCAGTCTGACACCGCAGCAGTTTCGGGTGTTGACCATGGTCTGTGAAGGTTTGCTGAACAAGCAGATCGCTTACGAACTGAGCGTTTCGGAAGCGACGATCAAGGCCCACGTCACGGCGATTTTCCGTAAGCTGAATGTTCGGACCCGAACTCAGGCGGCGTTGCTCTTGCAACAACTTGAGTCAATTTCGAGCCACTAACGCGCAGCGCGTTCACGCTTTTTTTACTTTGCTTGATCTAGCTTTCCCACTCCTTTTTGGTTCAGTTGCCCACTCTATGTCACCTTTCAAAGGCCAAACCGGCCTCAAACGCATCCTCAACGCCTCCGGTTACTCGCTGGACGGCCTGCGTGCAGCCTTCACCGGCGAAGCAGCTTTTCGGCAACTTGTGTTGCTCAACGTCATCCTGATCCCACTGTCGTTCTTTCTGAGTGTCAGCCGTGTCGAGCAGGCGCTGCTCATTGCCGTTTGTCTATTGGCATTGATCGTCGAGTTGCTCAACTCTGCGGTGGAAGCGGCCATCGACCGCATTTCCCTTGAGCTGCACCCACTGTCGAAGAATGCGAAAGACATGGGCAGCGCCGCGCAGTTGGTGGCGTTGACCATGATCGCATTGGTGTGGGCGGTGATCCTGCTTTAAGCGATGGTGGGCAGCACGATCTCGTCGCTGCGCTGAACCCCTGCGGTGAACGCGCGGCACAGATCGAGGAATTCGCGCATCGCCGACGTCTGATATTTCTGTTTGTGCCAGATGAAATAGAACTGCCGCGCCAGATCCAGATCCGGGGTTTCCACCGGCACCAGGCTGCCGCGGCGGAATGCATCGCGCAGTGCCAACCGCGAAATGCAGCCAATCCCCAATCCTGATTCCACCGCACGCTTGATCGCTTCGGTGTGTTCCAGCTCCAGGCGGATGTTCAGTCCGCTGCGATGGTGACGCATGGCCTGGTCAAATGTCAGTCGTGTGCCAGAGCCTTGCTCGCGCAGAATCCACGCCTCGTGGCTTAATTCATCCATGGTCGCCGTGCCACGTTTGGCCAGCGGATGCTGGGGCGCGCAGAACACCACCAGCTCATCCTCGACCCAGCTCTGCACTTCGATGTCCGGATGGCTGCAGTCGCCTTCGATCAGACCCAGATCAATTTCATAGTGGGCGACCTGTTGCACAATGTTGGCAGTGTTCTGCACGTGCAGCTTCACCTGGCTTTCCGGATGACGCTGCATGAAGCTGCCGATCAGTAGGGTGGCCAGGTAATTGCCGATCGTGAGGGTCGCGCCGACCGCCAAAGAACCGAAACCGGACTTGCCGTTGAGCAGGTCTTCAATTTCCTTGGCCTGATCGAGCAGTGCCACCGCTTGCGGCAACAGCTGTTTGCCGAGGGCGTTGAGGGCCAGCCGTTTGCCCGCGCGGTCGAACAGCTGGCAGCTGCACTGGCGCTCAAGCTCGGTGATCGAGGTGCTCGCCGCCGATTGCGACAGGTTGAGCAGGCCCGCAGCACGGGATACGCTTTCCTGCTGGGCGACGGCGACGAATACTTGAAGTTGACGGAGAGTAAATCGCATATCTATATAACCGATAACCCTTATCTTAATAATCCAGTTAACAGATATTGTCGCTGCCATTAGAATGCGATGCAATTGCGCACAGCAGCTCATTTTTCGCAGAGCGGGCGCAGAGCACGCGCAAACAAAATCTCCAGGAGTCCCACGTACATGAGCAACATGAACCACGAGCGTGTCCTCAGTGTTCATCACTGGAACGACACTCTGTTCAGCTTCAAGTGCACCCGCGATCCGGGCCTGCGCTTCGAGAACGGTCAGTTCGTGATGATCGGCCTGCAACAGCCCAACGGCCGGCCGCTCATGCGCGCTTACTCGATTGCCAGCCCGAACTGGGAAGAGCATCTCGAGTTCTTCAGCATCAAGGTGCCTGATGGCCCGCTGACTTCCCAGCTGCAGCATCTGAAGGAAGGCGACGAGATCATCATCAGCAAGAAGCCTACCGGCACGCTGGTACTGGACGACTTGAAACCTGGCAAACATTTGTACCTGCTCAGCACCGGTACCGGTCTGGCGCCATTCATGAGCGTCATCCAGGACCCGGAAACCTACGAGCGTTTCGAAAAAGTGATCCTGTGCCACGGCGTGCGTTACGTCAACGAAGTCGCTTACCGCGAGTTCATCACCGAGCACTTGCCGCAGAACGAGTTCTTCGGCGATGCCCTGCGTGACAAGTTGATCTACTACCCGACCGTGACCCGCGAGCCGTTCGAGAACGAAGGTCGTCTGACCGACCTGATGCGCAGCGGCAAGCTGTTCAGCGACATCGGTCTGCCGCCGATCAACCCGCAGGACGACCGCGCCATGCTATGCGGCAGCCCGAGCATGCTCGACGAGACCAGCGAAGTGTTGAACAGCTTCGGCCTGAAAGTTTCGCCACGGATGCGCGAACCGGGTGACTATCTGATTGAGCGTGCGTTCGTCGAGAAATAAGCGGCACTCAGCGGCTCTGTTTTCCCTGTGGGAGCGAGCCTGCTCGCGAATGCGGTGTGTCAGTCACATTGATGTTGATTGACACACCGCATTCGCGAGCAGGCTCGCTCCCACATTGTTTTTATGCCGCGCCGTCGAGGAACTGCTCGGCGTAGTGGCACGCCACCTGGCGGCTGTCGAGCAGGCGCAGGGCTGGCTCTTCAACGCTGCAGCGCTCGGTTGCGTATGGGCAGCGCTTGTGGAAAGCGCAGCCGGACGGCGGGTTCAGCGGGTTGGGCAATTCGCCGACGATCTTGATCTTTGGCTTGTTAGGGTCCGGGTGAATGGTCGGGGTGGCCGACAGCAACGCCTGGGTGTACGGGTGCAGCGGGCGGGCGTAGATGTCGTTCTTCGGGCCGATTTCCACCGGGCGACCGAGGTACATCACCATCACGTCATCGGCAACGTGACGCACCACCGCCAGATTGTGGGAGATGAACACGTAGGCGGTGTTGAACTCTTGCTGCAGGTCCATGAACAGGTTCAGCACCTGCGCCTGAATCGACACGTCCAGAGCGGAAGTCGGTTCGTCCGCCACCAGCACTTTCGGTTGCAGCATCATTGCCCGGGCCAGGGCAATCCGCTGGCGCTGACCGCCGGAGAACATGTGCGGATAACGCTGGTAATGCTCAGGGCGCAAGCCGACCTGCTTCATCATCGCCTGGACTTTCTCGCGACGTTCCGAGGCGCTCAGGTTGGTGTTGATCAGCAGCGGTTCGGCCAACTGATCACCGACTTTCTGCCGGGGGTTCAACGACGCGTACGGGCTCTGGAACACCATCTGCACGTCTTTGCGCAGCTGCTTGCGCTGAGCCTTGTCGGCACCGGCGACTTCCTGCCCGGCGATTTTCAAGGAGCCGGAGGACGGCTCTTCGATCAGGGTCAGGGCACGGGCCAGGGTGGATTTGCCGCAACCGGACTCGCCGACGACGGCGAGGGTCTTGCCGGCTTCCAGTTCAAACGACACACCGTTCAGGGCGCGCACAGTCGCATGGCCCTTGAACAGGCCACGGGACACTTCGTAATGACGGGTCAGGTTGCGGGCGGTAAGTACGACGGCCATTACGCCACCTCCTGATTCAGCGGGTAGAAGCAGCGGGCTAGGCTGTTGCTTTTCGGGTCAAGGGTCGGACGTTGTGTACGGCAGTTTTCCTGCACGTACGGACAGCGCGGCGACAGCAGGCAGCCTTGTGGGCGGTCGTAACGACCGGGAACGATGCCCGGCAAGGTCGACAGGCGCGCGGCACCCAGGCTGTGTTCCGGAATCGCCTTGAGCAGCGCTTCACTGTACGGGTGCGCCGGAATGTCGAACAACTGTGGCACTTGACCGACTTCGACCGCCTGGCCGGCGTACATCACGCACACACGCTGGGCGGTTTCGGCCACGACCGCGAGGTCGTGGGTGATCAGCACCAGGCCCATGTTCTGCTCTTTCTGCAACGCCAACAGCAGGTCCATGATCTGCGCCTGAATCGTTACGTCCAGTGCAGTGGTCGGTTCGTCGGCGATCAGCAGTTTCGGTTCGCCGGCAATCGCCATGGCGATCGCAACACGCTGGCTCATGCCGCCGGAGAGTTGATGCGGGTAGGCGTCCATACGGCTGGCGGCGCCCGGGATTTCAACTTTTTCCAGCAGCTCGATGGCGCGCGCGCGGGCTTGCTTGCCGGACATTTTCAGGTGCAGACGCAGCACTTCTTCAATCTGGAAGCCGACGGTGTAACTCGGATTCAGCGCGGTCATCGGGTCCTGGAACACCATGGCCAGGTCTTTACCGACGATTTGCCGACGCTGGCGGTTGCTCAGCTTGAGCATGTTCTTGCCGTCGAAATTCAGGGCGTCGGCGGTGACGATCCCCGGATGCTCGATCAGGCCCATCAGCGCCATCATGGTCACGGACTTGCCGGAACCCGATTCGCCAACGATGGCCAGGACTTCGCCCTTGTCCACGCTGATGTCGAGACCGTCGACCACCGGAACGGCGTTCTTGTCGCCGAAGCGAACGTTGAGATTCTTGATTTCTAACAGTGACATTTGAATCTCCTCAGGCGGCGTTCTTGAGTTTCGGGTCCAGCGCATCGCGCAGGCCGTCGCCCATCAAGTTGATTGCCAGCACGCTGAGCAAAATGGTCAAACCAGGCAGACTGACGACCCACCAGGCGCGTTCGATGTAGTCGCGAGCCGAAGCCAGCATGGTGCCCCACTCAGGGGTTGGCGGTTGCACGCCAAGGCCGAGGAAGCCCAGTGCCGCGGCATCGAGAATCGCCGAGGAGAAGCTCAAGGTCGCCTGCACGATCAGCGGCGCCATGCAGTTGGGCAGTACGGTGACGAACATCAGGCGTGCCAGACCGGCACCGGCCAGACGCGCGGCGGTCACGTAGTCGCGGTTCAGTTCGCCCATCACCGCGGCGCGGGTCAGACGAACATAGGACGGCAACGAAACCACGGCGATGGCAATAATGGTGTTGATCAGGCCAGGGCCGAGGATAGCGACAATCGCCACCGCCAGCAGCAGGGACGGCAGGGCCAGCATGATGTCCATCAGACGCATGATGGTCGGCCCGAGCAAGCGCGGGAAGAATCCGGCGAACAGACCCAAAAGGATGCCCGGAATCAGCGACATCACTACCGACGACATGCCGATCAGCAGAGACAGGCGCGAACCGTGGATCAGCCGCGACAGCAGGTCGCGACCCAGTTCATCGGTGCCAAGCAGGAACTGGAGTTGCCCGCCTTCCAGCCAGGACGGCGGGGTCAGCAGGAAGTCGCGAAATTGCTCGCTTGGGTTATGCGGCGCGACCCACGGGGCGAACAGGGCGCAGAAAATTACCAGCAGCATGAACATCAGGCCGGCAACGGCCCCTTTGTTCCTGGAGAACGCGTGCCAGAATTCTTTGTACGGGGACGGATACAGCAGGCTTTGATCGACTGCTACCGCTGGAATTGGAGTGGTCATGGTCATGATGATCTCAGCGCTGATGACGGATGCGTGGGTTGGCAAAGCCGTAGAGGATGTCCACTACGAAGTTGACCACAATCACCAGGCAGGCGATTAACAGGATGCCGTTCTGCACCACGGGATAATCCCGTGCGCCAATGGCTTCGATCAGCCATTTGCCGATGCCGGGCCAGGAGAAGATGGTTTCAGTCAGGACCGCACCGGCCAGCAACGTGCCGACTTGCAGGCCGACCACGGTCAGCACCGGAATCAGCGCGTTACGCAGGCCGTGAACGAACACCACGCGCGATGGCGACAGGCCTTTGGCGCGGGCGGTACGAATGTAGTCTTCGCGCAGCACTTCGAGCATCGAAGAACGGGTCATCCGCGCGATCACCGCCAGCGGGATGGTACCGAGCACGATGGCCGGCAGGATCAGGTGATGCAGGGCATCGAAGAATGCACCGACGTCATCGGCCAGCAGCGTATCGATGAGCATGAAGCCGGTCCGCGGCTCGATGTCATAGAGCAGGTCGATCCGCCCGGACACCGGGGTCCAGCCCAGCGACACCGAGAAGAACATGATCAGGATCAGGCCCCACCAGAAGATCGGCATCGAATATCCCGCCAGGGAGATGCCCATCACCCCATGGTCGAACAGGGATCCTCGCTTGAGTGCCGCGATCACCCCGGCCAGCAGGCCCAGGATGCCGGCGAACAACAGGGCGGCCATGGACAGCTCCAGGGTCGCGGGGAAGAGGGAACTGAACTCGGTCCAGACGCTTTCCCGGGTCCGCAGGGACTCGCCGAGATCGCCGTGGGCCAGTTTGCCAATGTAATCCAGGTATTGGGCATACAGGGGTTTGTTCAGACCAAGGCGTTCCATTGCCTGAGCATGCATTTCGGGGTCGACCCGACGTTCACCCATCATCACTTCCACGGGGTCGCCTGGAATCATGCGAATCAACGCGAAAGTCAGCAAGGTTATGCCGAAGAACGTGGGGATCAACAACCCCAGTCGGCGGGCAATAAAACTAAACATCGTGTGGTGTACCTCATCAGCCGGTTAGGCGTGCCTGGCGTCCCTGGG
>DQGF01000474.1:0-123 GCA_003525045.1 Pseudomonas sp.
AAACCGGGCTTGGCGATGATGCGCTCCTTGGACAAGAACGCGGGCCGGTCGACTTTGTAGCCGTCCGCCGTGATGCTCGTGGTCATTGTGTACCCCCCAATTATTAGTAGGGTTCGCCAGCCT
>DQGF01000474.1:438-1169 GCA_003525045.1 Pseudomonas sp.
GGGGGTCCCCCAGCCACTCTCCATCCTCCAGCCTTTATGCGCACGCATGACTGTTTTGTAGGATGAAGTTCCTTTTCGTGCGACATCACGTCGCAGAAGGACGGACGAACGGGCAGAGGTTACCATTTGCATGTGACAGACAAACCAAAGTGATATCACTTTTTGTATGTCGTCTGTTTTCGTACCACTGAAGGAACCAGCCGCTGGGCGTGCTGACTACATGATCGCTGACCGGTCGTGCGCTTCGGAGCGCTATACTCCCCGGCTAAATTTCGAATTCGACTAACTACAAGGACTCGCCCATGAAAGCGTTCGGCAAAATCCTGGGACTGGTGCTTCTCGGGCTGTTGCTGATCATTGTGGCGCTGGGCTTTGCCCTGACCCACCTCTTTGATCCCAACGACTATAAAGACGAGATTCGCCAGATTGCCCGCGACAAGGCCCACATCGAGCTGACGCTCAATGGCGATATCGGCTGGAGCCTGTTCCCGTGGCTCGGCCTGGAATTGCACGAAGCCAGTGTCGCGACCCTGGTCAAGCCTGCCGAGCCTTTCGCTGATTTGCAGATGCTGGGTTTGTCAGTTCGCGTGCTGCCGCTGTTGCGCCGTGAAGTGCAGATGAGCGACGTGCGTGTCGAAGGCCTGAATCTGCGTCTGAATCGCGACAAGGACGGCCACGGCAACTGGGAAGACATTGGCAAGGCCCCGACGCCTGCCACCCCGGCCACGTCT
>DQGF01000474.1:1466-5171 GCA_003525045.1 Pseudomonas sp.
CCCCGGCCACGTCGCCCGCCACCACTGAAGCTCCAGCACCGGACACCACCGCCCAAGTGGAAAAACCGGCCCAGCCGATCCGCCTGGACATCGACAGCCTGACAGTCAACAACGCTCGCGTTGAATACAGCGACGAGAAAACCGGTAAGCAATTCAGCGCCGAAAGCATCCAGCTGAGTACCGGCCCGGTGCATGACTCCACCAACATCCCGGTCAAACTCACCGCGTTCCTGGGCACCAACCAGCCGGTTCTGCGGGTACGCACCGAGCTCAATGGCGAATTGCGTTTCGAGCGTGCGTTGCAACGCTATAAATTCGAAGACATGAAGCTTTCCGGTGAAGTCGCCGGCGATCCGCTGCAAGGCAAGACCATCACCTTCGCCGCCCAAGGGCAGTTGTTGTTGGATAAAGCGGCTAACGTCGCCGAATGGACCGGCATCAAGTTTTCTGCCAACCAACTGCGCGCATTGGGTGAACTGAAGGCCAACGACCTCGACAAGACCCCGCAAATCAGCGGCGGCCTGTCGATTGCCCAGTTCGACCTGGCGAAATTCGTCGACAGCATCGGCCAGAAACTCCCGGCGATGGCTGAAGGCAGCCTGAGCAAAGTCGAATTGGTCAGCCGTCTGTCGGGTACACCAACCAGTGTGGCGTTCGACAACATCAACCTGAAAGTCGATGACAGCACCTTCAGCGGTCGTATCGCCGTCGAGGATTTCGCCAAGCAATCGCTGCGGGCGAACCTCAAGGCCGACACCTTCAACGTCGACCGTTACCTGCCACCGAAATCCGCCGAAGCCAACAGCGCAACCCAGGTGCGTCAGGCCGAAGTTGCCAACACCGAGGCCGATGCCATGGCCGGTGCGGGCAGCACACCGCTGCCGCAATCACCGACCAAAGGCCCGTGGAGTACTGCGCGACTGCTGCCGGTGGAACGCTTGAGCAAACTCGATGTGGACGCCGACCTGACCTTCGGCCAGCTGACCCTCGACAAGCTGCCGATCCAGAACGCTGCACTCAAGGCCACCGGCCAGGGCGGCCTGCTGACGCTGGAGAATCTGCGCGGCGACCTGTACGACGGTAACTTCGAGGCGAAGGGCACCCTGGACGTGCGCCAGCCGGTGCCGGCGCTGAACATGCAGACGCGCATCAACCGAGTGCCGGTGGAAAAAATCCTCGAAAGCCAGGGCAAAAATCCGCCAGTCAAAGGTCTGGTCACGCTCAACAGCAACCTGACCGGCAGCGGCAACAGCCAGAGCGCGCTGGTCGACAGCCTCAACGGCAATGCCAGCTTCGTCATCAACAACGGCGTCTTGCTCAATGCCAATCTCGAACAGCAACTGTGCAAAGGCATCGCCACCCTGAACCGCAAAACCCTCAGCGGCGAACCGCGAGGCAAGGACACGCCGTTCCAGGAACTCAAGGGCAACCTGACCTTCCGCAATGGTGTGGCCAGCAACCCGGACCTGAAAGTGCGGATCCCGGGCATGACCGTCAACGGTGACGGTGATGTCGATCTGCGGGTGCTGGGCATGGATTACCGCGTGGGCATTGTCGTCGAAGGCGACAAGAGCGACATGCCGGACCCGGCGTGCCAGGTGGGCGAGAAGTTCGTCGGCATCGAGTGGCCACTGCGTTGCCGTGGACCGCTTGAACTGGGTGCCAAGGCTTGCCGCCTCGATAACGAACGCATGGGTCAGGTCGCGGGCAAAATGGCCGGAGATAAAATCAGCGAAAAAATCGACGAAAAGCTTGGCGACAAGGTCAGTCCTGAATTGAAAGACGCGTTGAAGGGGCTGTTCAAGCGATGAGAGTCGAGCAGTTTTCTTCGGCGGTGCTGGACTGGTACGACAGCCACGGTCGCCACGATTTGCCCTGGCAACAGGGCATCACCCCGTATCGGGTGTGGGTCTCGGAAATCATGTTGCAGCAGACCCAGGTCAGCACCGTGCTCAATTACTTCGACCGTTTCATGGCCTCGTTGCCGACGGTCGAAGCCCTGGCCGCTGCGCCGGAGGACGAAGTGCTGCACCTGTGGACCGGCCTCGGTTACTACACCCGCGCGCGCAATTTGCAAAAGACCGCGAAAATCGTCGTCGCCGAGTACGGCGGCGAGTTTCCGCGCGATGTGGAAAAACTCACCGACTTGCCGGGTATCGGCCTGTCCACGGCGGGCGCCATTGCCAGCCTGAGCATGGGCCTGCGGGCGCCGATCCTCGACGGCAACGTCAAACGGGTGCTGGCGCGCTTTACCGCGCAAGAGGGTTATCCGGGCGAGCCCAAGGTTGCCAAACAGCTGTGGGCCAACGCTGAGCGCTTTACGCCGCATGATCGGGTCAACGCCTACACCCAGGCGATGATGGATCTGGGCGCCACGCTCTGCACCCGCAGCAAGCCGAGCTGCCTGCTCTGTCCGCTGGAAAAGGGCTGCGAAGCGCACATGCTCGGCCTCGAGACCCGCTACCCCATCCCCAAACCGCGCAAGGCCGTGCCACAGAAGCGCACGCTGATGCCGATGCTCGCCAACAGCGAAGGCGCGATCCTGCTTTACCGACGCCCTTCCACGGGCTTGTGGGGCGGTCTCTGGAGCCTGCCGGAACTCGACGACCTCGATGACCTGCAACATCTGGCGTCGCAGCACTCGCTGGAACTGGGCAGCCAGCAGGCATTGCCGAGCCTCGTACACACCTTCAGTCATTTCCAGCTGGCTATCGAACCCTGGCTGGTTCAGGTCCAGGAGGCCGGCCATCACGTGGCCGAGGCCGACTGGCTCTGGTATAACCTCGCCACCCCGCCGCGCCTGGGCCTTGCCGCCCCGGTCAAAACCTTGCTCGAACGCGCGGCTGCCGTATTGAACGCAGGAGAGTCGTCATGACCCGCACCATCATGTGCCGCAAGTACAAAGAAGAATTGCCCGCCCTGGAGCGCGCTCCATTCCCGGGCGCAAAAGGTCAGGACATTTTTGACCATGTCTCGGCCAAGGCCTGGACCGACTGGCAAAAACACCAGACCCTGCTCATCAACGAAAAACGCCTGAACATGATGAACGCCGAAGACCGCAAATACCTTCAGGGCGAGATGGACAAGTTCTTTTCCGGCGAAGATTACGCCAAGGCCGATGGCTACGTTCCGCCGGCTGAATAATCCCGCTTTCTCGGGGGTTGGATCGTAAGCGACGGTAATAATTAAATATTTTTTGAAAACTTGCTTGACGACCCCCTGAAAAACCCGTTTAATGCGCCCCGTTGCCCAGATAGCTCAGTCGGTAGAGCAGGGGATTGAAAATCCCCGTGTCGGCGGTTCGATTCCGTCTCTGGGCACCAAATACCGAAAACCCTGAATCGCAAGATTCAGGGTTTTTTTATGCCTAGGATTTAGCAAACCCTAGCGCCGCTGAATATTCCTACATCCGCCACGTACTTTTCTTTCCAGCCGTACCCAAGCCTTCATACACCGCTTTAGGATATGTCTCATGGAGTGCGCGCCCTTACAAAGTGAAACTAATGCAGCAGCAAATCTGCCTGCATTCCACGTTTCAAAGTAAGGAAACAGTTCTTGAATACGCTTTTGAAATTCATCGCTCTGTCGACAATCATTGCCACAGCCAGCGGCTGCGTCAGCTACAACAACAGCCAGCCATCTTCGCCGATCGACAGTACCGTCAAAGCAGATCTGAAAGCGGACATCGCTGTCGGTGACGCCATC
>DQGF01000474.1:5485-9333 GCA_003525045.1 Pseudomonas sp.
CATCTCCGGTCAGTCTTCGGTCAACGTCCTGTTCGGTTTCCTCAAGTTCGGCGGCGATTCCCAGTTCGCCGATGGCGTCAGCTATGGTGGTCAGAGCGGCGGTTTGAGCAGCCTTGGTCTGGATCCCGTCAGCGCGGTCAAATCGGCAGCGGCTTACAAAGCGGTCAAATCTTCCGGTGCCGACCTGATCGTCGCCCCTCGCTATGAAGTGAACGAAGAAAACTACTTCATCTTCAAAAAAGTGTCCGTCACCGTAAAAGGCAACAAAGGCAACATCCGCAGCATCCGCTAACTCATCCCCCAGGTGATTCTTCAGCAAACCATCCATCGCGCTTTGGCAAACCGCAAACCCTAGCGCGTGGTACTCCGCAAACAGCCAGTGAAAACAGCTGTTTGCGGATTTGAGCGCTAACGAAATCGCTTTGTTTCAACCACGCGACTATTCACCACCACCCCAGTGAAAAACCAGATTGCGCGCGCCACCAGTGCCAACATCCGTTGTGTCACGCCGCTCTTCACCATCACGTGTCGCAACTACGGTGTAGTTACCGGGCGGCAGCTGAACGTACAACAGCGGGCCTGCCTGACTCAGGTTCAGCACGGTTTGCCCCTGTGCTTTCTGAATGGCCACATCCACATCGGGGACGTACTTATTCTCTGGCCCGATAGCGAAAGTGATGTGCAGGTTGTAACCAGTGGTCTGCTGGATAGCCTTCGCCTCATCCTCGCCGACTCCGCCGGAGAGGTAGGTAATCCCGTTTTGCTCTTGCCGTTCAACTTGCACGCCTGAACTGTCGATTGGCTCCAGACTGGCGGCCTGCAACATGATGGGAAACATCAACAGCCCCACGGCAGCGAGCGGCAAAATGAATGCATGGACGTGTTTCATGATGGGCACTCCCCGGCTCCGCAGAACCCCTTCGTTACCTTATCTTTGATTTCCCCGTGTTTGGCCAAGTTTTAGATTGATTCGACCTTGGGCTCACTGCGAAATGGACTACACGCCGTATTCCTCTAGCATGGATTGCCGTCGGAGCGATCCCGCAAAACCAATCGTGCTTTCCTTCCCAGTTACCAGCCGCGCCCGGCATCGTCGACCGACCCACACCTGCAATCCTCTTCTGCCTGTTCATCCATTTGCGGAAGACTTCATGAGCGCCCTCAGACCCGATAATACTCAAGACCCACAACTCGCCTCGCTACTTGGCAATCTTGGCGAACTGATCCGCGATGCACGCCAGAAGGTGCTACGAGCGGTCGATACGGTCCAGGTGCAAACCTGCTGGCAGATCGGAAGGCATATTGTGGAGTTCGAGCAGGAAGGGGCTCGGCGGGCGGCATACGGCAAGCGATTACTACCAACACTGGCGAAAGTTCTCACAACCGATTTCGGAAAAGGATTTGATGAACGCAACCTGCGGTATATGCGCGATTTTTATCAGACTTTCCCAATTTGGAACGCAGTGCGTTCCGAATTGAGCTGGACCCACTACCGCAGATTGCTGCGCGTCGATAACGAACACGCTCGCCATTGGTACATGAATGAATCAGCCATCCTGAACTGGTCATCTCGCGCCCTGGAACGCCAGATCAACACCCTCTACTACGAGCGCCTGCTGACAAGCCGCGACCGTCCTGCCGTTGAGCATGAAGCCGCCACCAACATCCAGAACATGAAGGCACACCCGCGCGATTTCATCAGGGAACCGGTAATACTGGAGTTTCTTGGAATACCCAACGCGGGCTTGATCCAGGAAACCAATCTCGAACAAGCCTTGATCAATCAACTCCAGGCCTTCCTGCTGGAGCTGGGCAAAGGTTTCGCCTTCATCTCCCGCCAGCAACGCATCAGCACCGACAGCAAAGATTTCTACATTGACCTGGTGTTCTACAACTACCTGCTCAAGTGCTTCGTTATCTTCGATCTCAAGCGCGGCGAGCTGACTCATCAGGATGTCGGCCAGATGGACATGTACGTGCGCATGTATGACGACCTCAAACGCGGAGCGGAAGATGGCCCGACAGTTGGCATCATTCTCTGCGCACAAAAAGACGAGTCAGTGGTGCGTTACTCGGTGCTGGAAGGCAACGAACAACTGTTCGCCAGCAAGTACAAGCTGGTGCTGCCCAGCGAAGAGGAGCTGCGTACGGAACTGGATCGGGAACGGGCAGCAATTGAAGAGCGACTGCTCGATCAGAAAACCCGATAAACACAGATGGATTGTTCATAAGCGGCGTGAAGACTATCGTTGGCAGCTAACCGCAAAGGTCCGAAGTCGATGAATTTGCAGGACATGTCATTGGCCCCCAGTCAAATCGAGCTGCCGCGGCCCTCCTCCATCGCTGGCGAACCGTTCAAGGAGCCCGCCGCAGACGGCTTCATCCTCGGCGGTTTCACTTGGCGGCACGCCTCTCAGGACATCGCGCGCCCGATCGTCATCATCAACGCCGCCACCTCGGTTCGCTGTCGGCATTACTCGCGCTTTGCCGATTACCTGTTCGCCAACGGCTTCGACGTCATCACCTATGACTACCGCGGCATCGGCGAGTCGCGACCCACGTCCATGAAAGGACTGGAGGCGTCATGGTCCGACTGGGGCGCGCTGGATTTCGAGGCGATGCTCAAGCGCGCTCAGCGCGAATTCCCCGATCAGCCCATCGACGTCGTCGGCCACAGCTTTGGAGGCTGTGCAGCGGGCCTGGGAGCGTCCGGACATTTAATTCGGCACTTGGTGACGGTCGGCGCGCAATTCGCTTACTGGCGCGACTATGCGCCCGCTCATCGCTGGCGGATGATTGGCAAGTGGCACCTGGTGATGCCTTTGCTGACGATGCTCTACGGCTACTTCCCCGGCAAACGCCTCGGCTGGCTGGAAGATACGCCCGCCGGCGTGGTTCGCGACTGGAGCACGCCCACCGCCCGATACGAAACGCGCCCCAGCGGTCGCATCATCAAGGCAAAGACCGGCCGGTTGCCCTTCGCATCAATTACAGCTAAAGCCCTGGCCATCAGCATCAGCGACGATCCCTACGGCACGATCCCGGCCATCGAACGCCTGCTCGGCTACTTCACCAGCAGTACCAACACCCACCTGCGAATCGCTCCCGAAGACATCGGCGAAGCAGAAGTCGGACATTTCGCCTTTTTTCGCAGCGCATACCAAGCCACACTATGGCCCATTGCATTGTCCTGGCTGCAAAGCGGTGAACTGACCCCCGATACCCCAGGGCGGCTAGTGCCACGCAGCTGATTGACTTGCCCACTTAACGAAATTCGGAACGACGCCCATGGCCTCCGCCAACAAGCAGCACAAACGCGCCACCCGCGCCAAAGCCAAGGCCAAGCAGAACCGCACCCAGCGGGCGGCCGCGCCGGTCGAACTGGACCCGAACGACGATCGCATCGACTTCGAATCGGTAGACCTGACCGACCTGTTCAAAGAAATGATCGACGCGCAAAAGATCAGCCAACAAGCCATGTGCACGGCCTTTCTTGAACACCCGCTGCTCGCGCTGGTGCTCGAGCAGGAGGGCGAAGAAACGGCGACAGACTTCATCATCGGAGCGCTGATCGAGTACCGCCAATGGTCCACCGAAGTGGACGAAGCCGGCGCCCTGGCGTGGATCGAATCCCCGGCCTTCCAGGCAGATTACGTGGCCGCGTCCGAAGTCATCGCAGCCCAAAACCAACAGAAAGAAAACTGAGTTCCCATGGCATCCCTGAACAAGCAACAGAAACGCGCCAAACGCGCCAAGATCAAAGCCAAGCAAATCAACATCCACGGCAGAAAACCCGCCGCACCGGATGATGACCTGGGCGAAATCGGCGAGCCGATCCCGGAATACAC
>DQGF01000197.1:0-6819 GCA_003525045.1 Pseudomonas sp.
GCACGACAAGAAAGGCACTGAATTCGTCGTCGCCGCCATCCCGTTGGGCGGCTACGTAAAAATGCTGGACGAGCGCGAAGGCGAAGTACCTGCCGATCAGATCGATCAGTCCTTCAATCGCAAATCGGTCCGTCAGCGCATCGCTATCGTCGCGGCGGGCCCAATTGCCAACTTTTTACTGGCGATGTTTTTTTTCTGGGTAGTCGCCATGCTTGGCAGCGAGCAGGTGCGACCTGTCATCGGTGCCGTCGAGCCCGCAAGCATTGCCGCCAAGGCAGGTTTGAGCGCCGGTCAGGAAATCATTGCCATCGATGGCGAGCCCACTTCCGGCTGGGCTGCGGTGAATCTGCAGCTGGTGCGTCGTCTTGGCGAGAGCGGTTCCCTGCAGTTGCTGGTTCGTGAGCAAGGCTCCACGGCGGATTCGCCTCGTGAGCTGGCGCTGGACAAATGGCTCAAGGGGGCCGATGAGCCGGATCCGATTCGCTCGCTGGGTATTCGTCCCTGGCGTCCGGCGTTACCACCGGTGCTGGCTGAACTTGATGCAAAAGGCCCGGCCCAGGCTGCCGGTCTGAAGACTGGCGATCGATTGCTGGCCCTTGATGGCAAGTCACTCGATGACTGGCAGCAGGTGGTCGATACCGTCCGTATGCGCCCTGATAGCAAAATCATGCTGCGCATCGAGCGCGATGGCGCGCAAATCGACGTCCCGGTGACGCTGGCGGCGCGTGGTGGGAGCAAGGCGCCCAGTGGTTATCTGGGGGCCGGGGTGAAAGCAGTCGACTGGCCACCGGAGATGATTCGCGAGGTCAGTTACGGTCCTGTAGCAGCGATCGGGGAGGGTGCTCGACGCACTTGGACCATGAGCGTGCTGACCCTCGATTCGCTCAAGAAAATGTTGTTCGGCGAGCTCTCGGTAAAAAACTTGAGTGGACCGATAACCATTGCTAAAGTGGCGGGCGCTTCTGCCCAGTCGGGTGTCGCTGATTTCCTGAATTTCCTTGCTTATCTGAGTATTAGCTTGGGTGTTCTGAATTTGTTGCCCATTCCTGTACTGGATGGGGGACATTTGTTGTTTTATCTGATCGAGTGGACGCGTGGTCGTCCCTTGTCGGATCGGGTGCAGGGTTGGGGGATACAGATCGGTATCAGTTTGGTGGTCGGGGTGATGTTGCTTGCTCTGGTCAATGATCTGGGTCGACTGTAACGCTTCGCTGAATTGCGAATCTGCCGCATTTTGCGGCAGTTTGTTTATGGCCAGTTGGAATAAGAAAGGACTTCATGAAACGTCTGCTGCTAACTGCGGTTCTCACCGTATTGATGATCGCCGAAGTTCACGCCGAGTCCTTCACCATCTCTGATATTCGCGTCAATGGCCTCCAGCGGGTCTCCGCGGGTAGCGTCTTTGGTGCCTTGCCGTTGAACGTCGGTGAGCAGGCGGACGATCGTCGCCTGGTGGAATCCACTCGTGCGTTGTTCAAAACCGGTTTCTTTCAAGATATCCAGCTGGGCCGCGATGGAAACGTCCTGGTCATCACGGTAGTCGAGCGTCCTTCGGTCGCCAGTATCGAGATCGAGGGTAACAAGGCGATTTCCACTGAAGACCTGATGAAGGGCCTCAAGCAATCCGGTCTGGCCGAAGGCGAGATCTTCCAGCGTGCCACCCTCGAAGGTGTGCGTAACGAACTGCAGCGCCAATATGTCGCTCAGGGTCGCTACTCGGCCACCGTCGACACCGAAGTGGTGCCGCAGCCGCGTAACCGCGTTGCGCTGAAGGTCAATATCAACGAAGGCACCGTCGCTGCTATCCAGCACATCAACGTGGTGGGTAACACGGTCTTCCCTGATGAGGACCTGATCGACCTGTTCGAACTCAAGACCAGCAACTGGTTGTCGTTCTTCAAGAACGACGACAAGTACGCCCGTGAAAAACTGTCCGGTGACCTGGAACGTCTGCGTTCCTACTACCTGGACCGTGGCTATATCAACATGGATATCGCTTCGACCCAGGTGTCCATCACTCCAGACAAGAAGCACGTCTATATCACCGTCAACGTCAACGAAGGCGAGAAGTACACCGTTCGTGACGTCAAGCTGAGCGGCGACCTTAAAGTCCCTGAAGACCAGGTCAAGTCCCTGCTGCTGGTGCAGAAAGGCCAGGTGTTCTCGCGCAAGCTGATGACCACCACATCTGAACTGATCACCCGCCGTCTGGGTAACGAGGGTTACACCTTCGCCAACGTCAACGGTGTGCCTCAGCCTCACGATGACGATCACACGGTTGACATTACTTTCGCCGTCGATCCTGGCAAGCGTGCCTACGTGAACCGCATCAACTTCCGTGGCAACACCAAGTCCGAAGACGAAGTGCTGCGCCGTGAAATGCGTCAGATGGAAGGTGGCTGGGCTTCGACCTACCTGATCGACCAGTCCAAGACCCGTCTTGAGCGCCTGGGTTTCTTCAAAGAGGTCAACGTCGAAACGCCGGCCGTGCCGGGCGTCGATGACCAGGTGGATGTGAACTACAGCGTTGAAGAACAGGCTTCCGGTTCGATTACCGCCAGCGTCGGTTTCGCCCAGAGCGCCGGTCTGATCCTCGGTGGTTCGATCACCCAGAACAACTTCCTGGGTACCGGTAACAAGGTCAGCATCGGTTTGACCCGCAGTCAATACCAGAGCCGCTATAACTTCGGTTATGTCGACCCGTACTGGACTGCTGATGGCGTGAGCCTGGGTTACAACGCCTTCTATCGCACCACCGACTACAAAGACCTCGACGTCGACGTAGCAAGCTATGCCGTAGACAGCCTGGGTGCTGGCGTGAGCGTCGGTTACCCGATCAGTGAGACTTCGCGTCTGACCTTTGGCCTGACTGCGCAACAAGACAAGATCAAGACTGGCGTCTACACCGTTGACGAGATCTTCGACTTCGTTAACAAGGAAGGCGACAGCTACCTGAACTTCAAGGCCTCGGCCGGTTGGTCGGAATCCACCCTGAACAAGGGCGTACTCGCCACCCGTGGTCGTTCCCAAAGCCTGGTGCTGGAAACCACCACCCCGGGCAGCGACCTGTCGTTCTTCAAGCTCGATTACCGTGGCCAGTTGTTCCAGCCGTTGTCCGAAAACTACACCATGCGCCTGCACACCGAATTGGGTTATGGCGATGGTTACGGTTCGACCGATGGCTTGCCGTTCTATGAAAACTACTATGCTGGTGGTTTCAACTCGGTTCGTGGCTTCAAGGACAGTACTCTTGGTCCGCGCAGTACCCCAAGTTCCGGGCGCAACCCTGGTACATTGGCCGATCCGGACCAGGATCCGCTGCCGTTCGGTGGTAACGTCCTGATCCAGGGCGGTGTGGAAATTCTTTTCCCTCTGCCGTTTGTCAAGGATCAGCGTTCCCTGCGCACTTCGGTCTTCTGGGACGTGGGTAACGTGTTCGACTCGCAGTGCAAGTCGACCACCAATGCCGATGGTTCGAGGGCTAATACGCAGTGCAACGACATCAGTCTGAGCAACATGGCCAGCTCCGTCGGTGTGGGCGTGACCTGGGTCACCGCACTGGGTCCTCTGAGTTTCGCGTTGGCCATGCCAGTCAAGAAACCGGATGAGGCTGAAACCCAAGTGTTCCAATTCTCCCTCGGCCAGACGTTCTAAGCGTCTGACCCAAGATAACGACAATGGATTTTGTAGGAGTACATCGTGCGTAAGTTGACTCAATTGGTTCTCCTGGCGACCGTACTGGTAGCAGGTCCGGCTTTTGCCGACATGAAAATCGCCGTTCTGAACTATCAGATGGCGCTGCTGGAATCCGACGCGGCGAAGAAATACGCCGTGGATGCCGAGAAAAAATTCGGCCCTCAGCTGTCCAAGCTCAAGACTCTGGAAAGCAGTGCCAAAGGCATTCAGGATCGTCTGATGGCCGGTGGCGACAAGATGCAGCAAGGCGAGCGTGAGCGCCTGGAACTCGAGTTCAAGCAAAAGGCCCGTGACTTCCAGTTCCAGTCCAAGGAATTGAACGAAGCCAAAGCCGTTGCCGACCGTGAAATGCTGAAGCAGCTCAAGCCGAAACTGGACAGCGCTGTGGAAGAAGTCATCAAGAAAGGTGCTTTTGACCTGGTCTTCGAGCGTGGCGCAGTGATTGATGTCAAGCCTCAGTACGACATCACTCGCCAGGTTATCGAGCGCATGAATCAGCTGAAGTAACCATGACAGCGACTATGAAGCTCGGCCAGTTGGCCGAGTTCCTCGGCGCCACGCTACGTGGCGACCCGGAGAAGGAAATTACTGGGCTAGCCACTTTGCAAGAGGCTGGCCCAGCTCAGTTGAGCTTTCTCGCAAACCCTCAATACCGTAAATACCTGGGCGACTGCCAAGCCGCAGCCTTGTTGCTGAAGGCCGCTGACGCTGAAAGTTTTGCCGGTAATGCACTGGTTGTGCCGGATCCGTATCTGGCCTATGCGCGTATTTCCCATCTGTTCGATCCCAAGCCCAAGGCGCCTGTCGGTATTCACCCGACAGCGGTGGTGGCCGACGATGCGGTGGTCGATCCGGCGGCGAGTATCGGTGCGTTTGCGGTGATCGAAAGCGCAGCTCGAATTGCAGCAGGTGTGACCGTCGGGGCCCATTGCTTCATCGGTGCCCGGTGCGAGATCGGCGAGGGTGGCTGGCTGGCCCCACGGGTCACGCTGTACCACGACGTGCGTATTGGAAAAAGGGTGGTGATTCAATCCGGTGCCGTACTCGGTGGCGAAGGTTTTGGTTTTGCCAACGAGAAAGGTGTCTGGCAGAAAATCGCCCAGATCGGCGGTGTCCTGGTCGGTGACGACGTGGAAATCGGCGTGAATACCGCTATAGATCGCGGTGCACTGGCCGATACGGTGCTGGGCAACGGTGTGAAGCTCGACAATCAGATCCAGATCGCCCACAACGTCCAGATTGGTGATCACACCGCCATGGCCGCGTGCGTGGGGATCTCCGGCAGCACCAAAATCGGCAAGCATTGCATGCTGGCCGGTGGCGTCGGGCTGGTGGGGCATATCGAAATTTGCGACAAGGTTTTCATCACCGGGATGACCATGGTGACCCATTCGATTACCGAGCCGGGTTCCTATTCTTCCGGTACAGCCATGCAACCGGCTGCCGAATGGCGCAAAAGCGCGGCACGCATCCGTCAGCTCGATGACATCGCGCGGCGGCTGCGACAGCTGGAAAAGCGAGTAGGGGAAGTGACCCCTGACGATAATGCTTCATCAGATGGCTGATACCATTTCCATATCAAGTGTGCACAGCCGCTAGACTGCCTCCTTGATTTGCTAGAGGAGCGCGCGTCAGTCGCGCGTTTCCAATCTTTACATAGGCTTCCCCCCGAAATGATGGACATCAACGAGATTCGCGAATACCTGCCTCACCGTTACCCGTTCCTGCTGGTGGACCGGGTCGTGGAACTGGATGTGGAAGGCAAGCGCATTCGCGCCTACAAGAATGTCAGCATCAACGAACCGTTCTTCAATGGTCACTTCCCTGCGCATCCAATCATGCCGGGCGTGTTGATCATCGAAGCAATGGCTCAGGCTGCCGGGATCCTTGGTTTCAAAATGCTCGACGTGAAACCGGCCGATGGCACCCTCTATTACTTCGTCGGCTCCGACAAGCTGCGCTTCCGCCAGCCAGTGCTGCCGGGGGATCAACTGATCCTTGAAGCCAAGTTCCTGAGCTGCAAGCGTCAGATCTGGAAGTTCGAGTGCCAGGCTTCGGTCGATGGAAAGCCAGTCTGCTCCGCTGAAATCATCTGCGCGGAACGCAAACTATGAGTTTGATTGACCCTCGCGCAATCATCGATCCGGCGGCCATTCTGGCCGACGACGTCGAGGTCGGCCCCTGGTCGATCATCGGCGCAGGTGTGGAAATCGGCGAGGGGACAGTGATCGGGCCGCATGTGATTCTCAAGGGCCCGACCCGAATCGGTAAGCATAACCGCATCTACCAGTTTTCTTCGGTAGGCGAGGACACCCCCGATCTGAAATACAAGGGTGAAGAGACTCGCCTGGTCATCGGTGATCACAACGTCATCCGCGAAGGCGTGACCATTCATCGCGGGACCGTCCAGGACCGTTCGGAAACGACCCTGGGGGATCACAACCTGATCATGGCCTATGCCCACATCGGCCACGACAGCGTCATCGGCAACCACTGCATTCTGGTCAACAACACCGCGCTGGCGGGCCATGTACACGTCGAGGACTGGGCGATCCTGTCCGGTTTTACCCTGGTTCACCAGTATTGCCACATCGGCGCCCACAGCTTTTCCGGCATGGGCACCGCCATTGGCAAGGATGTTCCAGCGTACGTCACGGTGTTCGGCAACCCGGCCGAAGCCCGCAGCATGAACTTCGAAGGCATGCGCCGTCGTGGTTTCAGCGAAGACGCGATCCACGCGTTGCGTCGTGCCTACAAGGTGGTTTACCGCCAGGGCCTGACGGTTGAGCAGGCGCTCGCCGAGCTGGCCGAACCCTCGGCCCAGTTTCCGGAAGTCGCGGTGTTCCGTGATTCCATCCAGTCTTCGACCCGCGGCATTACTCGTTAATCATGGCTAATCTGCGTATAGCGCTGGTGGCCGGTGAGGCTTCCGGTGACATTCTGGGCGCCGGTCTGATGCGCGCACTCAAGGCGCGGCATCCGGCGGTGGAGTTTATCGGTGTCGGCGGTCCGTTGATGCAGGCCGAAGGCCTTAACTCGTATTTCCCCATGGAACGTCTGTCGGTCATGGGCCTGGTGGAAGTGCTGGGCCGGCTGCGCGAGTTGCTCAAGCGTCGCAAGAAG